>NZ_JBFHGD010000111.1:0-10945 GCF_041583255.1 Trichloromonas sp.
ACCCCAACGCCAAAGTGGTCATGGTGACCTCCTTAGGCGGTGTCGGCGACAAATTCGCCGAGGCCTTGCGGTTGGGGGCAAAAACCGTTATATCGAAGCCCTTCGATGCGGAAGGGGTTCTGAAAACCCTGCGTGAAATTTAGCCATTGTACAGGTCATGGCCAGGCCGAGACGCCTTTTGGCTGTACACTCAGGCATAACACCATTTATTGACAAGGGGAACAGACATGGCAGTTAAGTTTTTCGGACAGTTTCTGCTTGAAAAGGGAGCTGTAGGGAATAAGGATCTGCTCAAGGCCATTGAACTGCAGGGAACCACCAACCTCAAATTCGGCGCGACGGCACTGTCGATGGGGCTGCTTTCGGTCGACGCTTTTGAGCGAATCCATGATGCTCAGCGCATTGAGGATCTCATGTTTGGCGACATGGCGGTCAAGCTGGGAATTCTCTCTGAAGAGCAGGTCAAGCAGGTGCTTACCCGGCAGAAAAACAACCATCTGTACATTGGCGAAGCCCTTGTGCGCATCGGCGCCCTGAACTCTGAGGATTTGAAGAAATATCTGGATGCCTTCAAGGAAGACCAGGCCCCCTATGTTGTCGATCGGATTCTTATTCCACCGGGGGTGCCCAATACCAACGTCTGGGAGATCGTGGCCGACCTGACCTTCAAGATGCTGATTCGTGTGGGCGGTCTGTCGGCCCGGCCAGGCATGTGTCAGATTACCGACGGCCTGGATCCCTCCGACCTGGTTGCGGTCATGCCGTTCAAGGGTTCGGTCAGCGGCCGCTACCTGCTCAATGTATCGACCAATATCCGGAAAGAACTGGCCAAGGCCATTCTCAAGGAGGACAATGTCGATAACGAACCGCAGGAAGTACTCGACGATACGGTCATGGAGTTCATCAATATCGTTTGTGGCAATGTGGCCGCTAAGGCCGCCCAGCTCGGGCTTACCTTCGAAATCGACCCGCCTTACCTGGTCACCGGACAGGCCGGCAGGCTCATGGTCGGCGAAGGTGAAGCGGCCCTGCTCTTTCCGGTTTATGCGGCTGACGGCGATACGGTCGAGTTGGCGCTCTTCATCAGCAGGTAATTGCCTCAACCTCGATCCCTTCTGCAGGCCACCTTATAACAGGGTGGCCTGTTTTAGTTTTAATCCGGTTTGTTGAGGCCAAGGCGACCACGGGTTATCGGCAGGATGATCCTGAACAATTCTTGACATTTTCAGCCGCTATGTTTAGATATGATCTTAATTGTTGATGTCCACCCAGGAGGAGTTACCCATGAAAATCAAGCTCGTAGCAGGAAGCTTTCTGGTAGTGCTCGTCGCCACGGGCAGTTCCCTGGCCGGTCAGGCGCAGAATAACTGTGGTTGTGGCCTGGGCACCATGCTTTGGGGCAGTAAGGCGGATGGGTCGATCCTTTCCCAGACCATGCAGGCGACCACCAACGGCCTGTTTGGCAACCAGACTTTTGGCATTACCTCGGGTACGCTCGGCTGCGAGCAACCGGAAAGTATTGGCGCCGACGACCGCACCTTTGCTTATGTCCGCGACAATATGGACGGATTGGCCCGGGATATCGCCGTTGGCGAGGGTGAATACCTGGAGACCCTTTCCGAATTGCTGGCGGTTCCTGAGGGGGCGATGGCGGCTTTTGCCGGCAACCTGCAAAAGAATTTCAGTCAGATTTTCGTAACCGGTGAGGAGTCGGCCGCTGTTATCCTCGAACGGATTGTCGTCGCCGCCGGCTAATCTTCTTTTGATGGTTTTCACAGCGTTTTTCTTGACGAGGCACAGATGCAGTTCCTGCTTTCTGTGCCTCGTTTTTTGTGTACTCAGTACGGTCACGCCGGCCGCGGGCGCCGATTCAGGGGCAGTCGCCAGGCTGCAGCAGAATGTCCTGCAGATGAAACTGCACGAGCAGCGTTATTGGCAGGTGCTGCTGCACTATCGTGAGGTGGGCGACGGCTGGGTAAGTCAGATCGATGATCCTACTTTTTTTCTCGCGGCAAAGGGCAAAACCAGCCCGCGAGATGAGCTGCTGGCGACCGTGGCGGCTTTGTTTGGACCGCAAAGGGCGGCAGAAGAAAGTCCACGTTGCCGTTATGTGGCACGGCTTGCATGGTTGCAGACGGAACTGGGTTTTCCGGTGATTTTGCCGGACGCCGCGGAGTGTCCTGATTTTCAACGGACCCTGCAGCGAGTCGATCCAAGGGCGGCAACCCTGGTCTTCCCGGGCAGCTATCCGAACAGCCCGGCATCGATGTTCGGGCACACCCTGTTGAATTTTCACGGGGCATATGAGAGCAAGCCGCTTGCCCATGCGGCCAACTACTCGGCGTACACCGATGAAAGCAACGGCTTTGCCTATGCGATCAAGGGTATAACGGGGGGGTATCGCGGCTACTATTCGCTGCTGCCGTATTATGACAAGATCAAGGAGTACAGCGGCCTCGAACGCAGGGATATCTGGGAATACCGATTGCGCCTGACGGCCGCTGAAAGCCGGAAAATGTTCCTGCATCTCTGGGAGCTGCGTAACATCTATTCCGACTACTATTTCTTTGATGAAAACTGTTCCTCCAACCTGCTCTATCTGCTCGAGGCCGCGCGCCCGGATTTGCGCCTGACCGAACCGGCGCCGCTCTGGGTCATGCCGATCGATACGGTGCGCCTGGTCGATCAGCATGATCTTGTCGAGCAGGCCAGTTACCGGCCGTCCATTGCCACCTTGCTGAGCCGCCAGGCGGACGTACTAGATTCCGCTGAAAGGGGTCTCGCGCAAAGGCTGGCCGGGGGTGAAATGCGGGCCGAAGAGTTAGCCGAAGCCGAGCTCGATGGGGAAAGGAAAGCCCGGGTTCTCAATGCGGCGGCAACGGCTGTCGAATTGAAATATATCAAAAAGGAGCTGGATCTCGGCGCCTATCGCAGCCGCTATCTTCAGCTTCTGGATGAACGAAGCCGGCTTGGCGCTGGCTCCGCGGATGGTCATACTGCGCAGGATCCGGTACGCCCCGACCATGGCCACGGGACGACCCGGCTCGGCCTTGGTCTGGGCTACTCAGGAACGCGCTGGGTACAGGAATTGAATTTTCGCCCGGCCAATCATAGTCTGCTTGACCCCGAAGAGGGGTATCTTTCTGGCTCGCAAATTGAGCTGGGGGCCGTGGCCATAAATTTTAATGATAAAGGAAGACAAGTTCAGTTGAAACGATTACAATTAGTCGATATCGTTTCGCTGTCTCCGGTCAACGCTTTTGATGCGCCGCTTTCGTGGCAGGTGAAGCTGGGCCTGCGCCGTCAGGTTCTGCCGGAAGGCCGCCACCTGGTTTCGTGCCTTGGCAGCGGCGGCGGATATGCCTGGCAGGCAAGCCGGATGCTGGGTTATCTGCTGCTGGAGATCGAGGGGTTGCATGAGCGCCACATGCAGAACGATATCGCCATTGGCGGTGGCGCCAGTGCCGGTTTACTTGCACAGATCGGGGGGAGCTGGCGCGTGCATGTCAGGGGCCGGCAGATTCACTATCTGCTCGGGGAGAGGGGCTGGAGCGGTTCCTTCGATCTCGGGCAGAACCTGCGGATCAACCGGCAGAACAGTCTTTCCCTCGAGCTTGCGCGACGGCTGGATTTCGGTATTTGGACGACGGAAGGGATGCTGCTCTGGAACCGTTACTGGTGAACGGATCGCTTTGCGGGGCAGCAGGACACATGAGGCGCTATGGCAGCAACACCGACGATTCTTCTGGTCGATGATTCCCGGTTCTATCTTGAACTGGAAAAAGGTTTTCTGCGGCGGACCCAGGCTGAACTGCTGACCGCCCGCAATGGGCACGAGGCGTTTAAGCTGATCAAGGGGCGGCCGCCTGACCTGGTTTATATGGAGCAGGACCTGCCGCAGCTCGACGGCGCCACCTGCTGCCGGCAGATTAAAAGCGATGCGTTGTTGAAGGACATCCCTGTCATCATGCTGCATGATCTTTCGAATAGCCATGGCGCCGGCCTCTGTCACGCGTCGGGCTGTGATGCGGTGCTGCAGAAGCCGTTGGAGCGAACGTCTTTTCTCGCTATGGGGAAACAGTTCCTGGCCATGGTCGAGCGCCGGGATAAGCGGGTTGTCTACCGGCAGATGGTCGTCTTGCGCCAGGGGGAGGAGTGTTATTGTGTGACCAGCGAAGAGATCAGCGAAGGGGGACTCTATGTTGGCTTGGATCGTCCGCTTCGGCAGGCGGATGACGTCAGTCTGAGCTTTGTCCTGCCGGACTCCTCGTCCGCCGTGGTCGAGGCGACCTGTCGAGTGGCTTGGGCCAACCAGGGGCCGAACCGCTCCAAGCTCGATCTCCCTTCCGGAATCGGCCTGGAGTTCAAAAATATTTCCGCAGGCGGCAGTGACCTGATCCGCAATTTTGTCGAAAAGAGACAGGCCTATCCCGGAACCTGTCTAACCTGAGGCGGTTGCCGAAGCGGGTTGCGGGGGAGTTTATAATAATAACATCCGAAAAAGGGCCCACTGCGGGCCCTTTTTTTATTTCTACTAAACATAAGGGGGGGCAAGTCATGGGTCGTTCGGGCTCTATCGGATGGTCCGGACCGGGTGTTTCGTGCGTTTTAACTGGTTGAGGAATTGGCTAGGTCTAACTAGCGGTTTGAGCGTTAGTTTTTGCCCTTTATTGAAAATAAAAAAATTGACAAAGTTGTGCCACTTGTTTTATAAAGTTTTGGTCAGACCAATTTTCAGTTGCCCGCTCGGCGACGTTTGAGAAAGCTGGATTTATGGTAGAACTCTTACTGATTCTGGTCAGCGCAGTTTTTGTCAACAACTTCGTGCTGGCCCGGTTTCTTGGCATTTGCCCCTTTCTTGGGGTGTCAAAAAAGGTCGAGACGGCTCTCGGTATGGGCATGGCGGTCACCTTTGTCATGACCGTGGCCACGGTAGTGAGCTGGTTCATCCAGTATTTCATTCTGATCCCCTACGGCATCGAATACCTGCAGACGATCGCCTTCATTCTGGTCATCGCCTCGCTGGTGCAACTGGTCGAGATGGTGATCCAGAAGGCAAGTCCCGTCCTTTACCAATCCCTGGGGATTTTCCTGCCCCTCATCACGACCAACTGTGCGGTGCTCGGCCTGGCGGTTCTGAATATCCAGAAAGGCTATTCCTTTCTCGAGGGGGTGGTTTTCGCCCTCGGAGCCGCTCTTGGCTTCACCCTGGCCATGGTGCTGTTCGCCGGCTTGCGCGAACGGATCGACCTGAGTCCCGTCCCGGCCAGTTTTCGCGGCACCGGGATCGCCCTGGTGACGGCCGGACTCCTCTCCCTGGCATTTATGGGATTTGCCGGATTGGTCAAGGGGTAGCCCAGGTCGGTGGCCCGTCCCCCCGCCTAAGTTGAAGGGATAAGTCGATGATAGAAGCTGTCGTTAGCATAGGCGGCATCGGCATGCTGGCCGCGGTGGCGCTCGGTATTGCCGCCAAGAAATTTGCCGTCGAGGTGGACCCCCGGGAACTGGCGATTCTCGAAGTGCTTTCCGGGGCTAATTGCGGCGCCTGCGGCTACCCCGGTTGCGGCGCCTATGCCAAGGCGGTTGCCGCCGGCGAGGCTTCGGCCAGCCTGTGTACCCCGGGGGGCGCCGAAGCGATCGAAAAGGTCGCCCATATCATGGGGGTGGCTGCTGAGGCCGCCGATCCGCAGGTGGCGGTGGTCCTCTGCCAGGGCGATAATCGCAAGGCCAAAAACAAATACCGCTACCTCGGCATCGCCGACTGCCAGTCGGCACAGCGTTTGGCCGACGGGCCGAAGACCTGCCCTGGCGGCTGCCTCGGGCTCGGCAGCTGCATGCGTGTCTGCCCGTTCGGCGCCATTGAAATGACAGCTGACGGGCTGGCGGTGATCAGCAGGGAAGCGTGCACCGGCTGTCGCAAGTGCATCCAGGTTTGCCCCCGCGCGGTGATTCGCATGGCGCCGCGGGCGGCAACTGTCCACGTGCTGTGCAACAGCCATGACAAGGGGGCCGTTGTCCGCAAGTACTGCTCCATCGGCTGCGTTGCCTGTCATATCTGCCAAAAGACGGTTCCCGAAGCCTACAAGGTTGAAAACTTCCTGGCCGTTGTTCAGCATGAGTACGATGATGAAGCGCTGGCGGCGGTGGAAAAGTGCCCCACCAAATGTATCCGTGACTTTGCCGAAGGCTATCCCGAGGGCAGCACTTATAAGCTGCCGGCCAAATCGGCCCCCGGGCGGGCCGCCTGAACCATGCCGGATTACTGGATGCTGAGAAAACCATGAAACTCAAGACCTTCACCGGTGGACTGCATCCCCCGGATAATAAGCAGTGGTCATCCCACAAGGCGATCGAAGACTGTCCTTTGCCGGAGCAGTTGCTGATTCCGCTCTCGCAGCACATTGGTCTGCCGGCCGACCCCTGCGTGAAGCCTGGCGATCGGGTAAAGAAGGGGCAGCCCGTCGGGCTGGCCAAGGGATTCGTCTCGGTACCGGTGCATGCTTCGACCTCGGGCGAGGTGCTGGCCGTCGAGCCGCGACCGCATCCTTCGGGGCGCGACCTGCCGGCCGTGGTTCTTGCGCCGGATGGTGCCGATGAGTGGGTGGACGGGATTACGGCCGCCCGTTGCGAAGACCTCTCCCCGGATCAGATGCGCGAACGAATCCGCGCTGCCGGCGTGGTCGGCATGGGCGGGGCGACCTTCCCTGCGCATGTCAAGCTGTCGCCGCCGGCGGAAAAACCGATCGATACCTTGATTCTCAACGGTGTCGAGTGCGAGCCTTACCTTACCGCCGATCATCGCCTGATGCTTGAAGAGCCGCAACGGATTCTGGCCGGGATTGCGGTGATGCAAAAGGTTCTCGGCGTGTCCCGGGTTTTCATCGGCATCGAGGCCAACAAGCCCGATGCCATCGCGATACTGCAAAAGCTCTGTGCCGGCACCGGGATCGAAGTCGTGCCGCTGGCGGTCAAGTTTCCGCAGGGCGCGGAAAAGCAATTGATCAAGGCGATCACCGGGCGCGAGGTTCCTTCCGGGGGGCTGCCGATGGATGTCGGCCTGGTGGTGCAGAACGTCGGCACCGCAGCGGCGATTGATGACGCCGTTACCCATGGCCGACCGCTGATCGAGCGGATCTGCACGGTGACCGGGCCCGGCGTGGCCGAACCGAAAAACCTGCGGGTCCGCATCGGCACCCCGCTGGCTCACCTGGTGGCACACTGTGGCGGTCTTGCCGGCGACCCCGCCAAGATCATCATGGGCGGGCCGATGATGGGCATGGCCCAGCTTTCGCTGGCGGTTCCGGCGACCCGAGGAACATCCGGACTGCTACTGTTCCGTGAAAACGAACTGTCGCTGTGCCCGGAAGGGCCTTGCATCCGCTGCGGACGGTGCGTGCGGGTCTGTCCCGCCCAGTTGCTGCCGACCACCATTGCCGCCTATGCCCGACTCGAACGGATTGGCGAGGCGGAAGAGTATGGCGCCATGGACTGTATCGAATGCGGTTGCTGTACCTATACCTGTCCGGCGGCGATCCCCCTGGTGCAATCGATCCGCAGCGGCAAGGCGGCCATTCTGGCCAAGAGAAGGAAGGGCTGACGTGACCAAGCCGGAGAAGAAACCAGTCTATATTTCGTCTTCCCCGCATGTGCATTCCGGGGAGACCACCGATAAAGTGATGCGGGCGGTCATATACAGCCTGCTGCCCGCCAGTGCGTTGTCGATCTATTTCTTCGGCCTGCCGGCCTTGGTCCTGCTGCTGCTGTGCACGGTCGGCTGCGTGGCCTTTGAAGCCCTGTGCCAGAAAGTGATGGCCAAGCCACTGTCCATTGCCGATGGCAGCGCGGCGCTGACCGGCCTGCTGCTGGCTCTCAATCTCCCGCCGGCCTGTCCCTGGTGGATGGCCCTGCTCGGTTCGGCGGTGGCCATTATCGTTGCCAAGCAGGTCTATGGCGGCCTCGGCCACAACCCGTTCAATCCGGCCCTGGTGGCCCGGGTGGTGCTGCTGATTTCCTTTCCGGTGCAGATGACCACCTGGAGCGCCCCGGCCCCCTTTGGCTCAGCCCCTGATGCGATAACTATGGCTACCCCGCTGGGTGAATGGAAAACGGCAGTGATGCTTACCGGCAAGCTGCCCGAATCCCTGCAGGCCGGGCTCGGCCACTATTTCATCGGCAATATGGCCGGGTCGCTTGGAGAAATTTCAGCGCTGGCCCTGCTGCTGGGGGCGGCCTATCTGTTCTGGAAGAAGATCCTGACCTGGCACGTCCCGATGACCTACCTGGGGACCGTGGTGATCCTGTCCGGTCTCTTCTGGCTGATCGATCCGACACGCTATCCCAGTCCTCTGTTTCACCTGCTTACCGGCGGTCTGATGCTGGGCGCGTTCTACATGGCCACCGATATGGTCACATCCCCGGTCGCGCCGCGCGGCATGCTCGTTTTCGGTGTCGGCTGCGGCGTGCTGACGGTGCTGATTCGCCTGTTCGGAGGGTATCCCGAAGGGGTGTCCTTCGCCATTCTGCTGATGAACGCAGCTACTCCGCTGATTGACCGTTTTTCCAGGCCGAAAAAATTCGGTGCCGTTCAGGCGGGGGGGGCGGGATGAAAGATATCCTCAAGCTGGTCGTTGTCCTGACTCTGATTGCCGGTGGCGCCGGTCTGTTGCTGTCCCTCGTCGAGCAGGTCACCCGCGCACCGATCGCGGAACAGCGCCGCCAGGAAACCCTCAAGGCGCTGCTGGCGGTGATGCCGCCCATCGACAATAGTCCTGACGCCGATACGGTGGCACTAATCACCGGTCAGGATAAAAAAGGGCGTGACGTGCAGCGGGTTTTTTACCGCGGCCGTATGCAGGGGGTTCTGGCCGGGACGGCTTTCAAGGTGGTGGCCCCGGACGGTTACAGCGGCAACATCGAGATCATGGTCGGCGTTGACTCTGAGGGGACCGTGACCGGCCTAGAGATCCTCGCCCATGCCGAAACTCCGGGGCTGGGAAGCAAGATTGAAGACCCTTGGTTCAAGGGCCAGTTTCTCGGAAAAAATCTCGATAATGCCGACTGGCGGGTCAAAAAGGACGGCGGCGTCTTTGACCAGATCACCGGTGCGACCATTTCGCCGCGGGCGATTGTTACCGCCGTCGCTGGCGGGCTCGAGTATTACCGGAAACATCGTGCCGAAATCACGTCCGGCAGGGGGGAAGCAAAATGAATCTGCTGAAAGATTTTTCCAAGGGGATCTGGCGTGAGAATGCAGTATTCAAGCTGGTTCTCGGGATGTGCCCTGCCCTCGCCGTGACGACCAGTGCTGAAAACGGTCTCGGCATGGGGCTGGCCACCACCTTCGTGCTGATCTGTTCAAATATTGCCATTTCCCTGTTGCGCAAGATGATTCCCGGTGGTGTGCGGATCCCTGCCTTTATTGTCGTGATTGCCACCTTCGTCACCGTTGTTCAGTTGTGCATGGAGGCCTACGCCTATGACCTCTATAAGGCCCTCGGAATTTTTATCCCCCTGATCGTCGTCAATTGCCTGATCCTCGGCCGGGCCGAAGCCTTTGCCTCGAAAAAACCCGTACTCTCCGCCGTTGCTGACGGGCTGGGTATGGGGCTGGGTTTCACCCTGGCGCTTTTCGTGCTGGGCTCGGTGCGCGAACTGCTGGGATCCGGCAGCATTCTTGGAATCTCCCTCTTCGGCGCCACCTATCCCCCTTTCCTCCTGCTGATCCTTCCGCCCGGCGCTTTTATCGCCCTCGGGTTTCTGCTGGCCGGGATGAACCGGTTTGAGAGCCTGCGCAAATAGGCTCGCCAGGCCCCATTTTCTCGCCGAATTCCCCGCTCCGATGCCGGCCCGTTTCGGGCCTGCTTTCGCCCCCCGTTAGACTCCCATGCTAATCCCCACAAACGCCCTTTTTAAGCTACTTCACGACCAAATTGAGTGCATACTGTATACTGTATTTTTTCCTTGACAAAGAATTTGATTTATCTTAACTTGCATCCCGCGAAGTAACGTAAACGCTATCCAGCAATTAGACACAGTCTACATTTGGGAGGAGCTAATTCATGCTTGAGAGTTATCTGCCGATACTCGTCCTCATCCTTTGCGCCATGGCTCTCGCCGTGGGCTCAACCTTGTTTTCATTTCTGGTGGGGCAAAAGAAGCCATCCGCAATCAAGCTGGCTCCTTATGAATGTGGCATGCCCCTGGTCGGGACGGCCCGTCAGCGGTTTCCGGTGAAGTTCTACATTATCGCCATGCTCTTTATCCTGTTCGATATCGAGGCCGTGTTTCTTTATCCCTGGGCGGTCGTGTTCAAGCAGCTCGGGATGTTTGGATTCATCGAGATGGGTGTTTTCATTGCCATCCTTCTCGTTGGTTACGTTTATGTCTGGAAAAAAGGAGCGCTGGAATGGGAGTAGAGAAAACGCTGGGGAATAATGTCGTTACCACCAGTCTTGACAAGCTTGTCAACTGGTCCCGGTCCAGGTCGCTGTGGCCGATGACCTTCGGTTTGGCCTGCTGTGCCATCGAGATGATGGCCACGGGTGCGGCGCGTTTTGACCTTGACCGCTTCGGGGTCATTTTTCGTGCTTCACCCCGCCAGTCCGACTGTATTGTCATCGCTGGGACGGTAACTAAGAAAATGGCACCGGTCATCAAGATTCTTTACGAGCAGATGCCCGAGCCTAAATATATCATTGCAATGGGCGCTTGCGCCTGTTCGGGTGGGGTGTTTGATACCTACAGCGTTGTACAGGGGGTTGACGAAATAGTGCCGGTCGATGTGTATGTTCCCGGTTGCCCCCCTCGTCCCGAAGGGCTTCTCTATGGCATCATGAAGCTGCAGGAGAAAATCATGAAGGAGCGTAACTCCTTTGGTGCGGCGATCGGAATCGGCGAAAGAATCAACGAAGCCTGATCCGGGTGATCATCTTTTCGAATTGATTGC
>NZ_JBFHGD010000112.1:0-10866 GCF_041583255.1 Trichloromonas sp.
GACTGATCTAGAGACCGATAAGTACGACGGCCGGGACACGCCCGGCCGTCGGGGCTACCGGGAACTGCTGCAAAAAAAATCCATTAACACATGCAGACTCCCCTCACCTGCCCCGAACCCCGGTCAGGCGAGGGGTTCAGGGGGAAGCGATCCCTCTAGTTGCTTCTTTTTGATTTTTTCTATCAGGGTGGTGCGTTTGAGGTTGAGCAGTTTGGCGGCCTCTTTTTTGTTGCCGCCGGTCTTGGTCAGAGCCTTCAGAATCAATCGATCCTCAAAGTCGCTGACCAGGGCATTAAAGTCAAAATCTTCTTCGACCGGCCCCTCTTCGATCGCAACCTCGTTGCCAACCGCAAAAGCTTCGCTCTCTTCATCCATTTGGATATCGCCGGATATCTGGTATTTTTCCGGCAACTCAGATGCCGTGACCAGCTCGCCGGTATGAAGAATCGACATCCGCTGAACCAGGTTTTCCAGTTCACGAACATTGCCCGGCCAGGGATATTCCAGCAGAGAGGCCATGGCGTTGGGTGAAAATCCCTTCAAACCATTCTTGCGGCCGCGATTGAAAACCTGAACAAAAGTTTCGAGCAGCACTGGAATATCTTCTTTGCGCTCCCGCAACGGGGGAATAAACAGGGGGACGACGCTAAGACGGTAGAAAAGGTCTTCACGAAACCTCCCTTGAGCTACCGCGGCCTCGAGATCGCGGTGGGTGGCCGCCACAATCCGCACGTTGACCGAAACCGGCTTGACCCCACCAACCGGCTCAAACTCGCGCTCCTGAATGACCCGCAGCAGCTTGGCCTGCAGCGAGGGCTTCATGTCGCCTATTTCATCGAGGAACAGGGTGCCGCCGTCCGCGTACTGAATCCGGCCCATCTTGGACTGGTTGGCACCGGTGAAAGCCCCTTTGACATAGCCGAACAGTTCGCTTTCCAGCAGATCGTCCGGGATAGCGGCACAGTTCACCGGGACAAAGTTTTTCCCTTTGCGCGGGCTGAGCGCATGGGTCGCGCGGGCCACGAGTTCTTTCCCGGTACCACTCTCCCCGTGAATCAGCACGTTGCTTTCGCCGTCTTCGGCAACTTTTTCAAGACTCCTGAACAGGGCGCACATTTTCGGCGCCTGCCCGATGATCCCCTGAAAACCGTCGTTTTTGCTGATTTTCGGACTGCGCTTCTGGTGATGCACCAGGAGTTCGTGATGCTCCAACCCCCGGGCCGTGGCAATCACCGCCTCCTCGAAATCGTATGGCGAATGGATGTAGAAAATCGCACCGCGTCTGAGCGCTTCGACCACCGAGTCCCGGTCACCGTAAGGGACGCTAACGATGACCGCGACCTGGGGATAGTGGGAGCGAATCTGCTTCAGCAGCTCGATTCCGGCCTGTTTCGGCGAAAAAAGATCGGTAATGACCAGCGAGATGTCCTGTTCCTCAAGGATCTCGATGGCCTCAGTGGGGCCCTGCGTTTCCAGAACCACACATCCGATATGCTTGCGAAGCATGACGGCCAGACCCTCCCTGGCCTCCCTGCTGCCATCCACCAATAGAATGCTGCGCATAGATTCGGACATTTAAACACCTTTTGAGCATTTCATTATTATTGACGCTATCACCAGACCCACTACTGCTGGCGTTTATTTAACCACTGCCTGCCAGGCGCAAAAAAACATTACCCCCCAACCGCCTGAAGACACTGAGATCTTCAACAGTCAACCAGATAAAAAGAAAATAAACAACGGTCTGCCTCCGATAATAACTCAACAAATCAAGACAAATCAACACGTTATTACATGAAACCCGATCCGGCACCAACATTCTGTCCGGTAAAAGCCCAGCGTCCGTCCGCCAGCCCCCATCCCCTCCCCCACAGAGGCAAACAAAAGGGGATGAGCCTTTGCTTGATTTTATCTTAAAAATAAAATAAAATCACATTAACTATAAACTAATTAAAATAAAGCCGTCAGGATTATTGCGTGCGCCTTAAACTGATCAACAAATACAACCTCGTCATGGGAGCAGTCCTGCTGGCGACCATGATCATGTATGCGTTTCTTAACGTCGAAACCCTGACCACCATGTTCATGGATGATGCGCTGAAGGACGTTGACAACCTGAGTGAAACGGTTATTCGAACCACCCATTACCAGATGCTCGAAGACGACCGCCAACGAGTCTACCAGATGATTGAGGAGGTCGGCTCACAAAAGGGGGTGAACCGGATTCGCCTGCTGGACAAAGAGGGCATCATCAACTACTCGACCCACAAAGACGAAATCGGCACCTGCGTTGACCGCAACTCCGAGGGCTGCAGCGGCTGCCATAGCGGCGAGACCCCCCGCGTGCAAGCCTCTTCGATGGATCGCAGCCGGATTTTCGTCAATCGCGAAGGGGTTGAACTGCTCGGCGTCACCAAGGAAATCCTCAACAAGGAAAGCTGCTACACCGCCCAATGCCATTTCCACGCCCCCGAAGCGCAACTGTTGGGGATTCTGGATGTCCACGTTGATCTGTCAAGCGTGCGTGCCACCGCCGCAGCCTACCGCAACAACATCATCGTTTTTACGCTTGTGCTGCTGCTGATCCTGGGAACCTGCCTTTCGCTGCTGACCCATCAACTGATCAACGTGCCGGTTAACAACCTGCTGGAGCACACCCAAAAGGTTGCACAGGGCGACCTGTCAACCCGCGTTGATAATTACCCCCGGGACGAACTCGGCGAACTGACTGAAGCCTTCAACAGCATGACCGCCAACCTCAAGAAAGCCCAGGACGAAAGTCGCGAATGGGCAAACACCCTGGAGGCCAAGGTCGAAGAGCGTACGCAAAAAATCCAACGCATGCAGTCCAAACTTCTGCGATCAGAAAAACTGGCCTCCATAGGCGAACTGGTCGCCGGAATCGCCCATGAAATCAATAATCCGCTGACCGGCGTCCTGATGTTTGCCGCCATGATCGAAGACGACCCCCGACTTGATCCGGCGATCAAAAAAGATCTGCAGACCATCGTCCACGAAACCCAGCGCTGCGCAAAAATAGTTCGCGAACTTCTCGACTTTTCGAGGGAATCGGTCCCCCAGAAAAAAAAGGACTCGGTCAATCAGGTTCTCGACAAGACCATGGCCCTGGTCCAGCACCATACCTCGTTCCACAACATCAGAATTAGCAGAGAGTATAATGAGGCCCTCCCCCCCATTCTGATCGACCCGAGCCAGATCGAGCAGGTTTTCATGAACGTTCTTATCAACGCCAGCCAAGCCATGCCTTCAGGCGGTCAGTTGACCATAAAAACCGATTTCTCCGCCCAGCCAAATCACCTGTATGTCAAGATAAGCGATACCGGTTGCGGCATCCCCGAGGAAAATCTGCAGAAAATTTTCGACCCTTTTTTTTCCACCAAGGGGGTCAAAGGGACTGGCCTCGGCCTGTCGGTGTCTTACGGAATCATCGAAAATCACGGCGGCCAGATTGAGGTCACCAGCAAAACCGGCGAGGGGACTGCCTTCACCATCCGCTTCCCCCTGACCGAAGCAAGCGTCAATTCAAGCGAACAACACCCTGAGAGCCAGGCATCCTGATCCCCTCTACGAGAGCACACACAAAATTCCCCGGCAGCCAAGGCTGCCGGGGAATTTTGTTACAGTCATGGCCGACGAGATCAACTGACCGCGCGATCGCGCACGGAAATTCCTTGTTTTTTCAATAAGGCCTGAAAGTTGGGGCGCAACATTCCGACCTCTTCTGCGGCCTTGGTAATATTCCAGTCATTGCGCTTCAAGGCATCCAGAACAAACGCCCGCTCAATGGGGGCCACGGCCCGCTCACGGACCTCCCGCTTGGCTTCCTTCAGCTCTTCTGTGGTCCTGGGGACATAATCCTCTTCAACAGCGAACCCTTCCCCGTCGGAGACAGGCAACTCGAGATCTTCCGGCTCAATCAGGTCGCCGACACTCAGAACCACCGCCCGCTCAATGATATTTTCCAGCTCTCGAACATTGCCGGGAAAAGTGTATTTTCTCAGCATGGCCATGGCTCCGGGGGCCAGGCCGCGTACTTCGTTGCCGATTTCATCGCTGAATTTTTTCAGGAAATACTTGACCAGGGGAACCAGGTCCCCCTTGCGGTCACGCAGCGCCGGCAGGTCGATAGGGATTATATTAAGCCGAAAAAACAGGTCTTCGCGAAAGGTTCCATCGGCGACCATATCCTTGAGATTTTTATTGGTCGCGGCAATCAAGCGAATATCAATCGGAATCGGCTTCGTTCCGCCGATGGGGGTGACTTCACGCTCCTGCAACACACGCAGCAGCTTGGCCTGAGTCGTCAAGCTGATGTTGGACACTTCATCCAGGAACAGGGTGCCGCCGTCAGCCACCTTGAAAAGGCCCATCTTCGTCTGCACGGCACCGGTAAAGGAGCCCTTGATGTGGCCAAAGAGTTCGCTTTCGAGCAGGCTTTCGGCAAGCGAGGTGCAGTCGACCGCCACGAAAGGCTGATCCTTTCGGGGGCTGTTCTGCTGAATGGCGCGGGCGACAAGTTCTTTGCCGGTTCCGCTTTCGCCGGAGATCAGAACCGTACTGTCAGTTCTGGCCACCTGCAGGATACGCCGGAAGACCTTGCCCATCTGCGGACTGTCGCCGACCAGCTGGCCCAGTCCCTGGTCCTTCAGCACGCTCTCTTCCTGGCCCGGATTGCTGAGCAGCAGGGCCCGTTGATCGAGAGCTTTCTGCACCTTTTCTGTTATCTGTGCCGGGGTGAACGGTTTGGCCAGATAATCAAAGGCGCCGTTTTTCATGGCTTCAACAGCCGTTTCCACGGTGGAATACCCGGTGATCAATATCACCGGAACATCCGGCTGCAGAATCCTGATGGCCTTGAGCAGTTCGATTCCACTCATCCCCGGCATCTTCAAATCGGTGATGACCAGGTCAAAGTCGTCTTCCTGCAGCTTTTCCAGCGCCACCCGCCCGCTCGACTTGGTTTCTACCTGGCACCCCTCCTTTTCAAGGATTCGACGAATCCCTTCCCTGATAACAGCCTCATCGTCCACCACAAGAATTCTTGGATTGGTCATTTGCTCCCAACTCCTCACACCCTTTGGCCAACCAAGCAAAGACCCTTGGCGGCATAAAGACAACAGGTCACGTCGTCATTAATCTTACTGGTTTTTTTTCATAAAAGCAATCCAATGTTATCCAACCGCTCGCTCACACCAGACCGACAGGCAGGCCCTCTCGAACCGGGCGCTCGCTGTTTTTTCGAATATATTCACATGCATGTTTTCTCCATACACCCGCCACAAAACCACAACCACTGGAAATTACGTCAACTTTTCTCTGGCAAAAAAAGTGTCCGGCAACAGGTCTTTTTACCGACTGTATATTTATTACATACAGGCCACTCTTCAAAAACCCACAAGAGCCCTGGAACAACAGGCTGAAACTGCATCATTTCAGTCACTTGCATACATATTAGGACAATCCAAGGTTTTGGCACGGGCACTGCTAGAGTATTCACAGGCTCTAACAAATAAACAAATAAAAATCTGTATTGAAGCCCGCCCCAGGCAGAAAGGAGAAAATGATGAACGCGTTGCGACACATCCCGAACATCGTCGCGTTACTGGCCGCGACCGCCGGACCGGCCCTGGCGACTCCGGGATCCAGCACCACCCACATGGGGATCGGCGCCTGGCTTTTTATCGGTTTTTGCTCTCTGATTTTCGTGGCCCAACTGGTGCCGGCGCTCCTCTTGCTGTTTGGCATGGCCAGAGGACTATTGGGCGGCCGGGAAAAATATTCGAAGCTCCTGACAACTGATTTATCGTAGCAATCCCTTAGTTAACCAGCTTGAAACTTTTCCTGAGAAAAGGGGGAAACACCGTGCGACAATTGACTAAACACACCCTGCTACTGTTCAACCTGGTACTCACCCTGCTGTTGTGCCTGTCAACGGCAGGCGCCATGGAATCGGCCGACTGCCTGGACTGCCATAGCGATGCGGGAATGGTCGGAGAGGAGTTTGCCATCAACGGCGAACATTTCGACACCACCGCTCATGCCGAGATGGGATGTTCGGGCTGCCACGAGTCCGTCACCGACGCCCACCCGGACGACGGGCTGGCTCCATCGAAAGCCAGCTGCAAAGACTGCCATGACAACATCTATGAAGAGTACAGCTTGAGCCTGCACGGCTCCAATGCCAGCTGCGCCGACTGCCACAATCCGCACGACGCGAAAGCACCAACCGAAGTCTCCGGTTTCGACATGAACCGCCAATGTTCCACCTGCCATGACACGGCGGAAACGGTCGCCACACATGACCAGTGGCTGCCCCAGGCAGGCCTGCACATTGAGGCGCTCCCCTGCATCACCTGCCATACTGGTTCTGAAAATTACGTCATTACCATGTATCTGATCCAACGCGATCAGGGCAACCGCTACAGCAAGTTCACTACCGCTGCCCGGGATGACCTCGAGCGTCTCGCCGGCGACAAACCCGTTCAGGCCCTGGTCGACACGGACAGCAATGGGCTTATTTCTCTCGCCGAACTCAGGGCCTTCAACAGCAACCCCAACTACAAGGACATGCGCCTGTGGGGCATGATGACACCGGAGTCGGTCACTCACTCATACCAGATTCTTGACAACCGCTGGGACTGTTCCTTCTGCCACGCTTCCGGCCCGGACGCCATGCAGACCAGCTATGTTGCCTTCCCGGAAAAAGACGGCTCCTACGTTCGCCTGGCCGTCGAAAAAGGGGCGGTTCTCGATGTCCTCAACGGCACTCCGGATTTCTACATGATGGGCGCCACCCGCAGCAAGTGGCTGAACATCGCCGGCCTGATGATTATTGTCGGCGGCATGGTCATGCCCGTCGGTCACGGCACCCTGCGTTTTTTGACCCGTAAAAACAGAGAAGGAAAGGGGCACTAATATGTCTGAAAAAAAAGCCATGATCTACCTGCAGCCGACACCAGTAAGAATCTGGCACTGGCTGAACGCCCTGGGAATTGTCACCCTCTGCGTTACGGGCGCCCAGATCCGGTTTCCCGAATATGTGAACATTTTCGGCACCTACAAGGCGGCCATCGAATTGCACAACACCGCCGGCATTGTTGTGGCGATCTCCTTCTTCCTCTGGATCTTCTACTACCTGTTTATCGCCGGAACGCTGGTGAAGCTGTACGTCCCCAACATGGGCGACATCAAGCAGGGCATATTCCGGCAGGCCCTGTTCTATTTCTTCAACTACTTCCGGGGCAAGCCCAACCCTCACCACACCACTCCGGAAAACAAGTTCAACCCGATGCAGAAGGCGGCTTACCTGGTGATCATGATGGCCTTGGTGCCCCTGGTGATCGTCACCGGCATCCTGCTGCTGAACATCGAACCACTGCGCAACACGCTGCTGATGATCGGCGGACTTAAAATTCTGGTCGGCGTTCATTTCCTGCTGGCCTGCTCGCTCTGCGCGTTCCTGTTCACCCATGTCTACCTGGCGACCCTGGGACATACCCCCTTCGCCCACTTTGTTCCGATGTGGACCGGCTGGGAAGAGGAAGAAGAACAGCATCAGCACTGACACCATCCGTTCCGGCATAAACCTCAAGTAAAAAGCGAAGCGCCTAATCGGGCGCTTCGCTTTTCTGGGTCTGTACTTGCTATTCAATTTAATCCCACACCGGGGCCACCAGCAACACCGGCCCTCCGTCTCCCCTTGAAAATGCAGGCTAAGGGTCCTGATCCTGAAGATATTCCATGGTCGCAGTCCAGAAGGACAGATCATTTCGGTTCTTTTCGTAAAGCCGGGCGTTCATGATGGCGATCCCGGCGATTTCGGCCAGAGCGGAAAGGAACGTCACTTCCTCCATGCTGAATTCCCGCCGGCACCCGCTGTAGACGCGCAGCACCCCGATAACCCTTTCTCTGGCCACTATCGGCAACGACAGAATCGAAGCAATGCCTTCGGCGACCGTGGCTTCAGGATATTCGAGCCGCGCGTCGCTGCGGGTGTCGGATATCAAGACCGGAACCCCTTCAAGGGTTTCCTGAATACTGCGATCGGTGTGCGGCGTTCCCTTGCGCAGAAACTTTTCACTGAGCCCCTCGGACGCCAGCAGCTCGAGTTCGTGAGTCGTCTCGTTGATCAGGCGCAGGGCACAGGCCTTCACCTGCATCAACTGGATCACCTGGGACACGATCAGGCCCATGACCTCACGGGAGTCAAGGGTCGCCAGAATCAACCGGGTGGTTTCGTGCAGGGCGCGAAAATACTGAAGACTTTTTTCCGGCGTGAGCCTTTGCGGCGAGAACATCCGAATCCGCTTCTGCAGCACTTCGGTCGCCCCGGACAACTCAACCCCGACCTCCTTCAGCATTGAAGAGAGGCGAATCCCTTCGGTTTCGTAAATACGGGCATTGGCGATGGCCAACCCGCCCAATTCCGCCAGTGCGGAGACAAACTCAATTTCCTCGTCGGAAAAACTCCTGGATTCTGCCGCATAAACCCTGAGCACGCCGACCGTTCCGCGGCCTGCCTCAACCGGTACCGACAGAATGGTGTTAATCCCTTCTTCGCGCAACGCCCCGGGATACTGGATACGCGGGTCCGCAAAAGCATCCCTGACAATGACGACCTCTCCCCGCAGAACCTCGGGAATGCTCTGATCCGCGCTCAAGACTCCCTTGGCAAGGTACTTCGGGCTGAGCCCGTGCGAGGCCACCAGTTCGAGGCAGCTGGTCTTTTCATTGAGCAGCCTCAGGCTGCCCGCCTTGACGCCGAGGGCTGAAGCGGTACGCTGAACCAGAAACCCGAGCGTTTCCTGTAACGACCGGGAGGAAAGAATAGCCTGCCCCGCCTCAAAAAAGAGCCGGAAGTATTCGACGGAACCGCCTGTAACCATTGTTTTATTTCTCCAATCTATCCATTACCTAACCTTGGAACCAAATAACCATGCGCGATCATCATACCGGAGTCAAAGGATTTTTTCAACAGTGGCCGCACAAACGCTTTTTTATTTACATAAACACATGAGGCCAGATGACGTCCATGGTCAATGGTCTAAACCCTCTTTTTTTAGCGGACATCTCACCGATCGCTAACATATTTCTAACAGCAACCGGAGAAGATCGCAGCCAACATAACGGGTCAAATAATT
Organism: Trichloromonas sp.; assembly: GCF_041583255.1. NCBI lineage: Bacteria > Pseudomonadati > Thermodesulfobacteriota > Desulfuromonadia > Desulfuromonadales > Trichloromonadaceae > Trichloromonas > Trichloromonas sp. The sequence continues at coordinate 9,162 of NZ_JBFHGD010000112.1, forward strand.
GCCCCTGTCCAAAAGAAATCAACCCCACAAGGAGAATAGAATGAAAGGGATCGCGGCAAAGAAATGGCTGCTGACAGCGGTAACCGTGGCAACGCTGTCAGCAACGGGAAGTGCTTTGGCCGAACCGGTCGGCGTCGACCCGGCATTGAAAAGCTACAGTAAAACCCAGGGCGTATCGGGCAATCTCAACAGCATCGGCTCCGACACCCTGAACAACCTGATGACCTTCTGGGCCGAAGGGTTCCGCAAGTCCTACCCCAACGTCAACATCCAGATCGAAGGCAAAGGCTCCAGCACTGCTCCTCCGGCGCTGATCGAAGGGACCGCGCAGATCGGACCGATGTCGCGCAAGATGAAAAAGAGCGAGGAAGAAGCCTTTGAAGCCAAGTTCGGCTACAAGCCGACCGCTATCGGCGTGGCCCTCGACTCGCTGGCCGTCTATGTCAACAAGGACAACACGCTGGACAAACTGTCTCTGCAGCAGGTCGACGCGATTTTCTCGAAAAACCGCAAGGGCGGCACCGCCAGTGAAATCACCACCTGGGGGCAGATCGGCCTGAGCGGAAACCTGGCCGCTCAGCCGCTCAGCCTCTACGGCCGCAACTCGGCCTCCGGCACCTACGGCTATTTCAAGGATTACGCCCTGTTCAAGGGCGATTTCAAGGATACCGTCAAGGAGCAGCCGGGCAGCGCCTCGGTGGTCCTCTCGGTCACCGAAGACAAGGCGGGCATCGGCTACTCGGGGATCGGCTACAAGACCTCCGGGGTCAGAGCCCTGGCCCTTTCCAAAAAAGATGGCGAAGAGGCGTTCGAGCCGAGCTACGACAACGTACTGGCCGGCAAGTACCCCCTTGGCCGCATGCTCTACCTCTACGTCGCCAAGCAGCCCAACCAGCCGCTGCCGACCATGGTCGAGGAATTCATCAAATACGTGCTCTCCAAGGAAGGTCAGGAGATCGTGGTCAAGGATGGCTACCTGCCCCTCCCCGCCACGGTGGCCGCCAAGCAGCAGGACCTGCTCAAATAAATAAAGGGCGCAATTTCGGCCCAACAGACTCGACCTGTCTGCCGTTTTCGGCAGACAGGTCTTTGTGCAGCCAGTTGCAGCGAGACAAGGCACTTTGAATGGATAAAAACGTACTTAAGAGGATCAAGCTTCGCGACCGACTTGCCCGTTATGTCATTACCATCGGCGGCATGTCGATCATCGCCTGCGTCATCCTCATTCTGCTGCTGATCGGCAATGTCACCCTGCCGCTGTTCCAGGAACCGACAGCCGTGCCGTTGGCGACACTCGTCCTCGAGAAAACGTCGGAGAACGCCTCGCCGCTGGCGATCGACATCGACGAATACCTGGAAACCGCCGTCGCCTTTACCGCGAACAACGCCATTGCGTTTTATGCCACCGGCCCAGGGACACTGATTGAGGCCATCCCCGTCGCCGCGCCCCAGGATCCGACCGCCATCCCCACGCAAGTCGCGGTCGATTCCCCCATGACCTTCAGCGTGCTCTGGAGCGACGGCAGCCTGAGCGTTGAACAGGTCCGCTTTATTCCGAAGTTCGATGATGCGGGAACTCGCACCTTCGAACGGCAGGTGCTGCGCAAGGGAAGCTTCGCACCGCCGCAGGAAGGCACGCCGGTGCAGTCGCTGGCGCGCGTGGAAAGCGACCGCCAGGTACGTGTCGACCTGCTGGCCGACAACC
>NZ_JBFHGD010000113.1:0-10822 GCF_041583255.1 Trichloromonas sp.
GAGCGTTGCCGCCCTGCAGGCCCTGGCCACCCTCGGCACCGACACCGGCGGTTCGATCCGGCAGCCCGCTTCCCACTGCGGCGTTGTCGGCCTCAAGCCGACCTACGGCCGGGTGAGCCGCTACGGGGTCATCGCCTACGCCTCCTCCCTCGACCAGGTCGGGCCGGTGACCCGCGACATCGAGGACTGCGCCATCGTGCTGCAGGCCATAGCCGGACACGATCCGGTCGACTCCACCTCGGTCAACGTGCCGGGTCCCGACTACCGAGCCACGCTGCGCGATGGGGTCAAGGGGCTGCGGATCGGGCTGCCGTCCGAATACTTCATCGAGGGGCTCGACTCCGACGTCGCCCGCGCCGTCGAGGAGGCGATCGAGGTTTACCGCGGTCTCGGCGCGGAGATCGTGGAGGTGAGCCTCCCCCATACCTCCTACGCCGTGGCCTGCTATTACTTGGTCGCCACCGCCGAGGCGTCGAGCAACCTCGCCCGTTACGACGGGGTGCGCTACGGCAAGAGGGTCGACGAAGGGGGCGGTCTCACCGAGATGTACATGAAGAGCCGCGCCCGCGGCTTCGGCGAGGAGGTCAAGCGCCGGATCATGCTGGGGACCTACGCCCTCTCCTCCGGCTACTACGACGCCTACTATCTCAAGGCGCAGAAGGTGCGGACCCTGATCCGCCAGGATTTCCTCGACGCCTTCGAAAAGGTGGATGTCATGCTCGCCCCGGTGGCGCCGACCCCCGCCTTCCGCATCGGGGAGAAGGCCGCCGACCCCCTGCAGATGTACCTCTCGGACATCTTCACCATTCCGGTCAACCTGGCGGGAACCTGCGCCCTGAGCCTTCCCTGCGGGCTCTCCGGCGGCGGTCTTCCGATCGGGCTTCAGCTTATCGGGAAGCCCTTCGACGAAGCGACCATCCTGCGCGCCGGCTACGCCTTCGAACAGGCGACCGAGTGGCATACGAAGAAGGCGAACATCTAAGGCAAGGGCATTTTTAACGCAGAGACGCCAAGACTCGAAGAAAGACGCAAAGGATTCAAAAGCGCCTGAGTTTAATAAACTCTGCGACTTGATTTTTACCCTTTGCGCCTTTGCGTTGAAGGCATGAAAGGCTATCTTGTGAACACCAAATACGAAGTCGTGATCGGGCTGGAGGTTCACGTCCAGCTCACCACCGCCACCAAGATCTTCTGCGGCTGCTCCACCCGCTTCGGCAACGCACCGAACTCCCAGACCTGTCCGGTCTGCCTCGGCCTGCCCGGCGCCCTGCCTGTGCTCAATCGGGAGGTAGTGGAGATGGCGATCCGAACCGGGCTGGCGACCAACTGCGCCATCGCTCCCCGCTCGATCTTCGCCCGCAAGAACTACTTCTACCCGGACCTTCCCAAGGGGTACCAGATCTCGCAGTTCGAGCTCCCCGTGTGCGAGCACGGGCACCTCAATATCGAGACGGAGCAGGGGGAGAAGAGGATCGGCATCACGCGGATCCACATGGAGGAGGACGCGGGGAAGCTGCTTCACAGCGACCTCGGGGAGGGCTCCCTGGTCGATCTCAACCGCGCCTGCACCCCGCTGCTCGAGGTCGTCTCCGAGCCGGACATGCGTTCGGCCGACGAGGCGATCTCCTACCTGAAGAAGCTGCACCAGATCGTCGTCTACCTCGGGGTGTGCGACGGCAACCTTGAGGAGGGTTCCTTCCGCTGCGACGCCAACGTCTCCATCCGCCCCTGGGGGCAGAAGGAGTTCGGCACCCGCGCCGAGCTGAAAAACATCAACTCCTTCCGCTTCATCAAGCAGGCCATCGAATACGAGGTGGAGCGCCAGGCCGAGGTCATCGAGGACGGCGGCAAGGTGGTCCAGGAGACTCGCCTGTTCGATGCCAACACTGGGCTGACCCGCTCCATGCGCGGCAAGGAAGAGGCGCACGACTACCGCTACTTCCCCGACCCCGACCAGGTGCCGCTGGTGATCTCCCCCGAGTGGATCGAGCGGGTCCGCCAGGATCTGCCCGAACTGCCGGAAGCCAAGTTCGAGCGCTTCGTGCGCGAGTACGGCATCCCCCGCTACGACGCCGAGGTGCTCACCGCCGACCAGGCCATGGCCGGCTATTTTGACGCCTGCGTCAAACTGCACGGCGACGGCAAGACCTGCTCCAACTGGGTGATGGGCGAGGTGCAGCGGCGGCTCAACGACGAAGGGATCTCCATCGTCGCCAGCCCGGTGTCTCCGGAGCTGCTGGTCGGCATGCTGAAACGGATCGACGACAACACCATCTCGGGCAAGATCGCCAAGACGGTTTTCGACGAGATGTGGAAGAGCGGCAAGACCGCCGATACCATCATCGAGGAACAGGGGCTCAAGCAGGTCACCGACACCGGCGCCATCGAGTCGATCATCGACGAGATCATCGCCGCCAACCCCGGCCAGGTCGAGGAATACCGGGGCGGCAAGGAGAAGGTCTTCGGCTTCTTCGTCGGCCAGGTGATGAAGGCCAGCAAGGGCAAGGCCAGCCCGGCGGCGGTCAACGAACTGCTGAAGGTGAAACTGCAGTAGACCAGTGATTGGCAACTGGTGATTAGTGATTGGTTCAGGGCTTTCCAACCCATCACCAATAAACTAATCACCAATCACCGCCTTTCGGAGATTTTCATGGACGAGGAACGGCTGCAAGAACGGATCGCCGACTATCTCAAGGCCCTGGCGCAACTGGAGAAAGCGGTGGCGCTGAAGAAAAATGATATTGTTCGTGATTCGGTGATTCAACGCTTCGAGTTCACCCATGAGCTGGGCTGGAAGATGCTGAAACTGAAGCTCGAAGCGGAAGGGCTGCCGGTGCGAACCCCGCGCGAGACGGTGCAGGAAGCGTTGCAGGCCGGACTGATCGAGGATGGCAACCTCTGGACCGACATGCAGAAGAAGCGCAACCTGACCAGCCACACCTATCATGAAAAGCTCGCCGACGAAGTGTACGACTTCATTGTCGGCCAGGGGATTTCCCTCTTTCGGCAGCTGGCCGAGAAATGCAGAGCATGGCAGACGAACGCCTGATTTTCGGCCTGGCCGAACGCCACTATGCGGAGATGGCGCAGATTTTCCGGCGCTACCCGCAGATCGAGCGGGTCCTCATTTTCGGCTCCCGCGCCAAGGGGACCGACAAGCCCTGGTCCGATTTCGACCTGGCGGTCATCGCCCCGACCCTGAGCGACCAGAATTTCGCTCAACTCTGGAATGAGATCGACGAACTGCCCTTGGTCTTCAAGCTTGACCTGCTGCACTGGGACCGACTGGCCCAGGTCACGCTTAAGGAGAAGATCACCCAGGAGGGGCGCAGGTTCTATCCCGACCCCGAACAACAATAAACCGGTAATTGGTTTTCGCTATTACCAATCACTAATCACCAATCACCGCCTTTGCCGGAGTCAAAAATGACCTTCAAACCGATCGAATACAAGGACGGCGTCTGCCGCATGATCGACCAGCGCCTCCTGCCCACCGAGGAGATCTGGATCGACACTATCGATTACCATGGGGTCGCCGATGCGATCCGCACCATGGTGGTCCGCGGCGCCCCGGCCATCGGCGTGGCGGCCGCCTTCGGCGCCTACCTCGGCGCCCGCGACATCGAGGCCGACGACTTCGATTCGTTCTTCGCCCGCTTCGAAAAGGTCTGCGCGGTGCTGGCGGCGACCCGGCCGACCGCGGTCAACCTGTTCTGGGCGCTCGACCGGATGAAGAGCTTCGCCAAGGCCTGCCAGGCCTACCCGGTGGCCGACATCAAGATCGCCCTCGAATACGAGGCGATGGCCATTGCCGACGAGGATATCCGCGTCAACCTCGCCATGGGCCGCCACGGCGAGGCGCTGATCCCGGAGAATGCCCGGATTCTCACCCACTGCAACGCCGGGGCCCTGGCCACCGGCGGCTACGGCACCGCCCTCGGCGTGGTCCGCGCCGCCCAGGCCGCCGGCAAGAACGTCAGCGTACTGGCCGACGAAACCCGCCCGTTTCTGCAGGGAGCCCGGCTGACCGCCTGGGAACTGCAGAAGGACAACATCCCGGTCACCCTGATCTGCGACAACATGGCCGGCTACCTGATGAGCAAGGGGGAGATCGACTGCGTCATCGTCGGCGCCGACCGCATCGCCGCCAACGGCGACACCGCCAACAAGATCGGCACCTACACGGTGGCGGTGCTGGCGAAAGAGCACGGCATCCCCTTCTACGTCGCCGCGCCGATCTCGACCATCGACATGGCCATTGCCGACGGCAGCGGCATCCCCATCGAAGAACGGGAGAGCCGCGAGGTCACCCACTGCGGTGACAAGCAGCTCGCGCCCACCGGGGTCGCCGTGCGCAACCCGGCCTTTGACGTCACGCCGGCCCGGCTGGTCACCGCCATCATCACCGAGCGGGGGGTGGTCAAGGGCGACTACCTGAAGGGGATAAACACCATCGTCAACAAGGGGCGCTGATGGAACAGGACACGCTGGTCCGGCATCTGAATGCGGCACTGACGGGAACCCCGCGGGTCCCCCTGGGCGAGCTTTTACCCGGCCTCGGCTTTGCCGAACCGGGAAAGACCGCCACCAACCTCGAACTGCTGCACGAGGCGCTGCAGGACATTCCGCTGCTGGCGGCCCTGACCGATACGGCCCTGGCAACCGCCGACCCGGACCTGGCCCTCAACAGCCTCGAGCGCCTGCTGGGAACCGTCGACCGGAGCCAGTTCAAAACGATCCTGCGGGAGCCGGAAAACCGCCGCCTGCTGCTGGTCGCCCTCGGGGCCTCGCCGTTTCTCACCGGTATCCTCTGCCGGCGGCCCGTCTTCCTCGAGGACCTCTTTGTCCAGGAAGAGATCGGCCGCCACAAGGATGAAACGACCATGCTCGCCGAGCTGCGCCAGCGGATTCCCGACGGCTCCAGTTTCGTCGACCTGCAGAAGCAGCTGCGCCTGTACAAGTCGCGGGAAATCCTGCGCATCGGCAGCCGCGATCTCGGCGGCCTGGCCGACCTGGTCGAAGTCACCGGCGAGCTGTCGACCCTGGCCGCCGCCAGCCTGCAGCGGGCCTACGAAATCTGCATGGCCCAGCTGCGGGCCGAATACGGAGCCCCCCTGCTCGACGCCGAAGCCGGCATGGCCGCCGTCGAAGCCGAGTTTACCATTTTCGGCATGGGCAAGTTCGGCGGCCGCGAGCTCAATTTCTCTTCCGACATCGACCTCATCTATTTCTACACCTCGGAACGGGGGATGACCGCCGGCGTTCCCGATCCCTCCGGCGCCGTCAAAAACAGCATCCACCTGCACCCCTTTTTCTGCAAGCTCTCCGAGCTCATCTCCAAGGCGATCGGCCAGCCGACCGAGGACGGTTTCGTCTTTCGCGTCGACCTGCGCCTGCGCCCCGAAGGGAACAACGGCGAGATGGCCAACTCTCTGCGCAGCGCCGAAGTCTACTACGAAAGCTGGGGCCAGAGCTGGGAGCGCGCCGCCATGATCAAGGCTCGCCCGGTCGCCGGCGCCATCCCCCTCGGTGAAAAGCTGCTAAAAAATCTGGAGCCCTTCATCTTCCGGCGCTACCTCGACTACGGCATGGTCGAGGACATCAAGGGGATGAAACAGAAGATCGACCAGAGCCTGGCCCGCAAGCAGGAGGCGGAGAGCAACCTCAAGCTCGGCCGCGGCGGCATCCGCGAGATCGAGTTCTTCATCCAGGCGCTGCAGCTGATCCATTCGGGCAAGAAGCCGGCCCTGCGGGAGAAAAACTCGCTGCGCGCCCTCGAGCGGCTGCAGCACGAAGGGCTGATCAAGCCCGAGGTGCGCAAGGTGCTGCACGACGCCTATGTCTTCCTGCGGACCGTCGAACATCGCATCCAGGTGGTGCAGGAGCGACAGACCCACAACCTCCCCACGGCCGCTGCCGAATGCAAGGCCCTGGCCCGCCGCTGCGGTTACGCCGACACGGCGGCCTTCAGCAGCGCCCTCGAAAAACACCGCGGCGGGGTCGAGGCGATTTACCGTGAGCTTTTCTACACCAGCGAAGAAGATATGCGTGAGGTGGTACGCCCCGAAGTGGCCTTCATGTTCGACCCTTCGGCCGATGTCGACCTGATCAAGGACCTGCTCGAAGAGAAGGGGTTCAAGAATCCGGACGCGGCTTACGAGACCCTGCTGCTGCTGCGCGACGGGCCGCCCCACGCCCACCTGACCCGGCGCAGCCGCCGTCAGCTCGACCGCATCGCGCCGCTGCTGATGCAGGAGCTCCTCGATTCGCCTGAACCGGAAATGGCCCTGCTCAACCTCGAGCGTTTTATGACCACCGCCGTGCGCCGGGCGCGGGGCACCTTCTACGCATTGCTGGCGGAAAACCGCGAAATCATCACGGTCCTGATCTCCCTGTTCGGCACCAGCCAGTTCCTCTCGCGGATTTTTATCCAGCACCCGGAAATTCTCGATTCGCTGGTTTCCCGCTCCTATGCCATGGCCTACAAAGACCGGGCCGCCATGGAAAAAGACCTGGCCGACCAGCTGGCCGAAGCGGACAACTACGAGGAAAAGCTCGAGGTGCTGCGACGCTACCGCAACGAGGAATTCCTGCGCATCGCCATGGGCGACACCCACGGCCACACCCCTCAGGGCGAGTTGACTTCGCAGTTGTCGTATCTCGCCGATGCCTGCCTCAAACAGGCGGTCGCCATCGCCCGCGAAGAGCTGATCCCCCGCTTTGGCCTCCCTTTCCGGCAGGACACCGACCAGGAGGCCGGCTTCGCCATCGTCGCCATGGGCAAGCAGGGGGGCATGGAGCTCAACTACCACTCGGACCTGGACATCATTTTCGTCTATGAGGGCGAAGGCGAAACCCGCCCGGTGGCAGGGACCGAACCCGACCGCTTCAGGCAGCAGTCCAACCCGGAGTATTTCTCGCGGCTGGCCCAGCGAATCATCTCGGTGCTGACCCTGATGACCCGCGAAGGCTACGTCTACCAGATCGACACCCGGCTGCGCCCTTCCGGGAACCAGGGCCCCCTGGTCACCAGCCTGGCGGCTTACGAGCGTTACCACGAATCGTCGGCGGCGCTCTGGGAGCGCCAGGCCCTGACCAAGGCCAGGGTGGTTCTCGGTCCGGAGCACCTGGCCCGGCGCATCGAGGAACTCAATCGCCAGTTCGTCTACGAAAAACCGGCCCCCGAAGGGCTGAAGGAAGAGATCTGTCGCCTGCGCGCCCGCATGGAAACTGAAATTGCCCGGGAAAACGAAGGGCATTTCAACATCAAGACCGGCCGCGGCGGCATGGTGGACGTCGAGTTCATCGTGCAGTACCTGCAGATCCTGCACGGCCGCGATTATGTCGGCCTGCGCAGCAATAACACCCTGCAGGCCCTCAACGCGCTGCACCAGGAAGGGCTGCTGGACGAAGCGGATCTCGATGCGCTCGAGAGCGGCTATAAATTCCTGCGACGACTGGAAAACCGCCTGCGACTGGTCCACGACCAGTCGATCAACGAGCTCTCCGGCGAGCGCGACTACCTGGTCAAGCTGGCCCGCCGGCTCGGCTACCCTGACCGCCCAAGGCGGCCCGACGAGGTCTTTTTAGAGGAATACCGGGCGGTGACGGAAAAAATCCGGACCATCTTCGAACGGCTGCTGGGGGGGAGCGAACAGGAAGGCTAAACGGGGGAAGTTTTTTCAAAAAACAAGGGGGCGCGGTCTTGCAGGACCGGCGCCCCCTTGACATTGGGGTCTAAACCGCCTGTCACGGCATCAGTCAAATGCCGCCGGGGCGTGAAAATCGCAGACGATCGCCGTGCAGTCGTCCTTCTGCCTTTCGCCGCGGCCGAATTCGTTGATCCGATGGAACACCTCGTCGAGAAATTCCAGGTGGTCCCCCTGAAATGAGCGGAGCACCTCTTCCAGGCGCCGGTTGCCGAAAAATTCGCCGGCACTGCTGGAGGTCTCGGTAACGCCGTCGGTCATCAACAGCAGACGATCTCCTTTTTCAAAGCGGAAAGTGCGCATGCCCATCTCCGGCTCGTCGAAAAACCCGAGCGGGACCCCGGTCGGCGACAGGTAAAAGACCTGATCGCCCCGTTTCACCATCGGAGCCACGTGACCGGCGTTGACGTAATGCATCTCCATGGTGTCCGGCTCGATCACGCTGAAAAAGAGCGACGAGGAAAAAAGATAATCGAAACGATCCGAGCGTTCGGCAAAGGAACGAAGAAATTCGTTGACCATCGCTACCGTCTCCAGGGGGGTGCACTGGCGCATGGTCGCATGATGCAGGTAGCCGTAGAGCAGCGACATGACGACCGACGCCGTCAGGCCGTGACCGGTGACGTCGCCGAGAAAAATCACCTGGCAGCCGTCCGGGGCCGACAGAAAATCGAAATAATCCCCGCCCAGCCCAATGGCCATGCGGTTCTTGACCCCCAGGCAGCACCAGTTGCAGACCGGTGAATTTTTTGGAAAGAGCAACTGCTGCACTTCGCTGGCCAGATCGATGTCCAGCACGATTTTGTCAGCGTTTTTCATAAATCCCTTCCGTTTTTTACTCAATTCTACACCAGATTTTCGTCACTGCCAGCCGATTCAAAGGAGGGCAGATTGCGGTCCATCAGGTGCCGCAACTGCACATTGCCAAGCGCGCCGATCATGCTCTTGCGGATATGCGGGTTCTCCTTGGCCAGGTCGCGGATCAGCTGCTTCATGCGCTTGCGTTTCTGGTCCACCACGCCGCAGACCGGGCAGGCACAGCAGACGACCGGAAATTCATTCCTGAAGGTAAACTGTATGATCTCCTGCTCTTCGACATAGACAAACGGGCGGATGACCGTGTGCCGGCCGTTGTCCGCCTGCAGCTTCGGACTCATGGCCGCCAGGGTGCCGATGTAGAACTGGTTGAGCAGCAGCGTTTCGATGAAATCATCGAGATGATGGCCGAGGGCGATCTTGTTGCAGCCGAGTTCATCGGCCAGAGTGTATAGCACGCCGCGGCGCAGCCGGGCGCAGAAGGCGCAGTAGGACGATCCGGGGCGGCGCTTTTCCTCGATAATCCGGTAGCATTCGGTGGTTTCCATGCGGTATGCAAAACCGTGGTCCCGGAGATGCTCTTCGATGATATGGGTTTTGTATCCGGGAAAGCCGGCATCCACGTTGACCGCCACCAGCTCATACTTCACCGGCGACCGCCGACGCAGCGCATCGAGGATATGCAGCAGGGAATAAGAGTCCTTGCCTCCGGACACGCCGACGGCAATCCGGTCGCCCTCCTCGATCAGGTTGAAGTCGCCGATGGCCCGGCCGGTCATTTTTTTGATTTTGCGAAACAGCTGATCTTCTACGACAGGCACGATTATCTCCTATTTATCTGACAGTTGCGGCTCTTTTTAATCTATCGCAGGCGAATATGCAAGCAATTCGTCTCCACCGGCAGCGCCACAACAGTGATGCAATAATCCCGCCCCGACCAAATTGACATGAACCGGGGGCGTATTATGCTGAAGCGAGAAACATGGACATGACGGTATCAACGACCCGCAAGGAGACAGCCATGCCCGAGACGACCAAAAAAATCCTGGTGGCCTTTGATGACTCCCCCAGTTCGCACAAAGCGTTTGATTTTGCCCTGGGGTTGGTCAAAAACTGCCTCGGAGAGCATTACCTGGTCACGGTCTTATCGGTTGTGCAATCACCTGACCTGATTGATGTGCCTATGGACATCGAACCGATGATCGATTCGGCCCGAACCCGCCTGGAAACCGCCCAGCAGGCCCTGCAGGAAAAAGCCAGGAGCGCTAAACAAGCCATCGCAACCGAGTGCATCGTCGGCCATCCCGCCGAGGCCATTGTCGATTATGCCACCCAGAACCGTTATGACATGGTCATCCTCGGCAACCGGGGCCGCTCCAGGGTTGCCGAATGGCTGCTCGGTTCGGTTTCCCACCAGGTGGCCACGCACGCACGCTGCACGGTCACCATCGTCAAGTAACTGCGACCGACAGCCCGCCCGTTCAAGCGGCAGCCGGGACAGTGTCCCGGCTGCTGTTTTTTTCATATTCATCATCGGCTCGGGGTTGCGCAGCAAGGTGAACGTCGCCACCCCAGAAATAACTCGCCAAATCCTGCGAACACAGGGTTGATCTTCTGAATAGCAGGCCTGCCACCATTAATCCGCCTTCACAGGCCTGGCCCTATCGCAAACGCCCCGTCAGCACGCTCCGACAAACCTGATGTACAGCAATCTTTTAATGTGTTATAAATTTCTGATTGTATTTTTGCTATAAAGAAAAAAGAGGGGGGATCATGCACGCCCAATCCATCCGTGAAACCTTCAGGTTTCTGAACAAGCTGACCGTTTCCGAACTCGATCTTTTTTTGAGTTTCTGCGAACACCGTCAGGTTTCGCAAGGAACTACCCTCTGGCATGAGGGGGATGCCGACTACTATGCCGCCTTTATTCTCCGCGGCAAACTCGTGCTAAAAAAGAAAACCGAATTCGGCAGCCGGCAGCTGATCGTCGGCATTCATGCCCAGGGTTCCCTGGTGGGAGAAAACAACCTGCTGGCGCCAGACCCGCGCCCCGTCAGTGCCGAAGCCATCGAGACCACCGACCTGATCATTCTCCAGCAAACCCGGTTCGAAGCGCTGCTGGTGCAGGCCCCCCAGATCGGCATGCAGCTGCTGAAACAGATCTCCATTTCGACCTCCATGCGCCTCACCCAATCCTACGACCGACTGGCCGCCATCTTCTGAGGCCGAAACCACGTTACTGCAGAATGCTTAACTTTCGACCGTCTCCCCGTGACAAGTCTCTGCAATCAGGGGGC
>NZ_JBFHGD010000114.1:0-10792 GCF_041583255.1 Trichloromonas sp.
CTGGCGGATCTCATCCTGCAGCGCACTGCGCAGGGCCTCGACAGAAAGATTCTCCCGGGCGACGCGCTGCTCCAGCGACTGAATCAGATCCTGAGTGGTTTGCATGCCGAAATCGGCGGTGATCAGGATTTCTTCAAGGCCTTCGAGCAGATCGCCATCAATCTTTCCGCTCCCCCGTAGCAGGGCATCGATGCGTCCGACCAGAGCATTCTGGGTTTTCGACAGACCGGCGCGCATCCGCTCGAACAGGCTGGGCGGGGCCTCCTCGCGAACCTCGGCCATTTCGGCGGCGGCCGGCACAGCCGAGACCGGCGCCGGCGCCTCTTCGGCCACCGTGGGCGCCTCGCCCCCTTCCGGCGGTGCCGGGCGGGCTTCAGCGGGGCGCTTTCCCTTACGCCCCAGCCGCAGCAGCAACAGGATGAACAGGGCGACCGCCAGGGTTACCAGCAGATAGAAAACACCCAGCGCACCGATCTCGCGATACGCTTCGGGGACGCCGTATTCTCCCAGCAGCGCAGCAACGGATTTCAGCAATTGGGACACCCAATTGACCAGCAGGGCGAAATATTCATTCAACATCTTGGAAACATCTTCCATCTGCACTCAGCTCCAGGTTCTTTCGGGCCACAGAGTTTGTGACCCGTATCAGATAATTTCATCCCGCAGCAGCATAACGCACCGTCGGGCCTCGAACAGGGCCCGCCCAAGGGCGTCGCTTCGCTCGAGAGTCAATACCAGAAAATACTCGGGGGTTATCGGCATGATGATGACCTGCATATGGGCCGAGGTCACAACAATTTCTTTCAGATCACTCCCTTCAAGACGGCGGACCACATCCCGCAGGTTGGCCAGGATCACCCCTTTATGGGCACCGATGACCTTGAGTTCGTAATCATCCATACGAGCCACCTGGTCGACCGCCTCCCCTTCCCAGTCCGCCAGGATGGCGCCATTGGCACCGGGGACGGAATCAATCAGCCTGCTCAATATTTTTTTAAACGCCATGTCCCACCTGGAATTCGTTAAGCCGGACCGAAACCAGCTTGGAGACGCCCGGTTCCTCCATGGTCACCCCGTACAGAGTATCGGCGACCTCCATGGTCCGCTTGCTATGGGTAATAATGATAAACTGGGAGAATTCCGCCATCTCCCTGACCATTTCGTTGAATCGCCCGATATTGGCATCGTCGAGCGGCGCATCGACCTCATCAAGCATGCAAAACGGCGACGGCTTGATGAGAAAAATCGAGAAAATCAACGCGACCGCCGTCAGGGCTTTCTCTCCCCCGGACAACAGGGTGACGTTCTGCAGTTTTTTGCCTGGCGGCTGGACGACGATCTCGATTCCCGTTTCCAGCAGATCATCCTCGTCGGTCAGCTTCAGTTCGCCCTGACCGCCCCGGAACAGGCGGGGGAAAATCTCCTGAAACTTGGCGTTGACCAGATCGAAGGTTTCGCGAAACCGCTTGCGGGTGGTGCGGTTGATCTTGCTGATCGCCGACTGCAGGCCGTCGAGGGACTGGCGCAGGTCGTCCTGCTGGGCGCTGAGAAACTGGCCCCGCTCATCCAGTTCACGGTACTCGTCGATGGCCGTCAGGTTGACCTCGCCGATCGCCTCGATGGCCTGCTGCAGCTCCCGCAGCCTGCCTTCAGCGGCAACCGGGTCGAAATCGTCGACGGCCAGCGCCCCTTCATCCACCAGGTCGACCCGGTAGCGTTCGGCAATGGTCGTCTGCAGATGCTCCGATTCGAGCGCCAGCTCCCGCAGCTGCAGCTGGCAGGCGGCCAGCTCTTCGCGGACCCGGGAGTGCCGGGAGCGCAACTCCTTGAGCGATTGCTCCAGGGCGTCGATCACCCCCTGCCCCTCTTCAAAACCGGCTCGCACCGATTCGGCCTTGATCCTCTCTTCTTCATGGCGCCGGAACAGCACCTCAAGCTGCACCCGCAGGCGTTCCTTCTCGTCGTGCAGGCGCTCCTGCTCTCCGACCGCCTCCTCCTGCCGGCTGGCGATCAGCGTCCGTCGCCCCTGCAGCTCCTGGCGCAGGCGGTCAAGCCGCTCCAGTTCGCTGCGGCTGCCGTCTTCGCGCTCGCGGATGCTGGCCACCGACACCTTCAGGGTCGTTACCTGCTCGCGCACAATCCCGACTTCGCGGCGCAGCACCTGCAGCTCTTCCTGCAGGCGGGTCACGGCCCCTTCCTGCTGGCCCTTCTGCTCCTCCCTGACACCGCGGCCCCGGCTGTCCTCGTCCAGCTGCCGGTCCAGCTCTTCGCCCTCATCGTGCATCTGCTCTTCTTCAAGACAGAGGACTTCGAGGCGATCCTGCAGCCGGGACTGGTTTTCCTGCAGCCGGGTGAGATCCTTTTCGCTGTCGACCACTTTCAGCGCCTGGCGGTGCAGTGCCGCATCAACCTCACGCAGTCGCTCTTCCGTCTCGCGCAGGTCGTCCCGGAATTGAAGGCGCAATGCGTCAAGTGCTTCGACTTCAGCGGACTGGCTCCCGACCAGCACCGACAGTTCTTTCATTTCGCGCTTTTTGTGCAGCAGCCCCTGCCCCAGGCCCTGCCGGCCGCCGCCGGTGAATTCCCCGCGGCCGGTCAAGATATCGCCGCCCTCGGTTACCAGGGCGATGCCGGCGGGCAGAGACGCCTGCCAGAACGGATCGAAACTGTCGACATGATAACACCCCTGCAGCAGGGCGGCGACCACCCCTTCGCGGCCAGGCAACGGTTGAACCAGATCATACAGCGGCGTCGCGCCATCCGGAACCTCGGCGGATGCAGGCTGAAAACCGGGAAGCACGAAGGTGCACCGGCCATCGCGGCCGCGCAGAAATCCGACCCCCGCCAGCGCATCGTCGCGGCCGGCGGCAGGCAGGGCCTGCAGCCGCTCGCCCAATACCGACTCGAGAGCCACCTCAAAACGGGAGGGCACCTCGAACAGGTCGGCAACGGTTCCCGGAAAAAGCTCGCGAAACCTGGTGTCGGCCAGCAGCGCCTTGATTCCGCTGCCATACCCCTCGAGATCCCGCTCGAGCTGACGCAGGGATTCGAGCCGGGAGCGGCTGAGATTGAGCCCTTCGCGCCGCTGCAGCAGCTGCCTTTCGGTCTCTTCGATGCGCTGCCGCAGGCTGGCCAGAGTCTCCCGCAGCCCTTCCTGCTCCTCGGCCAGTCGCTGCCGGGCATCGCAAAACGCGGCGAGGGCGGCCCGCAGGGAATCGGCGAGTTCCCGGGCCTCATCAAGCTGTTCGCGAACCTTGACCGCTTCGCTGCGGCTGCGGGCTTTACGCTCATCGAGCTGCTGCCGTCGCCGACTCGATTCTTCGTAGCGGGCGCCGATCTGCGACAGCTCGGTCAGCAGCCGGTAGAGGGCCAGCCGCGACTCTTCGAGGCTGACCCCCAAATCCTGCTCCCGCAGCGTCAACTCTTCGAGCGCCGCCTCCCCCTCAAGCAGCCGGCGCAGCTCCTTGTCGAGGTCGGCGCCGAGATGGCTGCGGTTTTCCGTAAGCCGCTGCTCGTCGGCATCGACCTCTAGCAGCCGGCGGCCCACCTCTTCATGTTCAACGACCAGCTGCTCCTGGCGCCGCACCAAGCCGTCCAGTTCCTTGCTGGCAAAGCCGCTGAGCCCTTCGGCTTTCTGAATTTCGCCGGCCAGGTGAAAGACCTGCTCCTGGGCCCGGGAGACATCCTTCTCGGCGGCGACCTGCAGCAGGCGCAACTCTTCGAGGCGCAGCTCCCCCTGGTCCTGCTGGGCCGAAAGACCGGCGGCCAGCAGGCGCTGCTGCTCCTCCTCGCTGGCCTTGGTCGACAACTGCTCCTGCAGCGCCGCGAAGCGCTGGCGGGCAAAACGCACCTCGATCCCCTTGAGTTCTTCCCGCAGGGCCTTGAAGCGTTCGGCCTTCTGGGCCTGGCGCTTGAGGCTGTTGGTCTGACGGCGCACCTCGCCGACAATATCCCCCAGGCGCAGCAGGTTCTGCCGGGTCGCCTCGATCTTGCGCAGGGCGGTTTTCTTGCGCGCCTTGTACTTGGTGACCCCGGCCGCCTCTTCAATGAGAAAGCGCCGATCTTCGGGCTTGGCATTGAGGATCATGCCGATCTTGCCCTGCTCGATGATCGAGTAGGCCCGCGCCCCGATCCCGGTATCCATGAATAGTTCCGTGATGTCGAGCAGGCGGCAGGGGGTCTTATTGATCAGGTATTCGCTGTCGCCGTTGCGAAACAGCCGGCGGGTGACCATGATTTCGGAATATTCACGAAACGCGGTCGGGGCCAACCCGTCTTCGTTGGCGAAAACCATGGAGACCTCGGCCATGCCGAGAGGCTTGCGGGTTTCGCTGCCGCCAAAGATGACATCCTCCATGGACCGGCCACGGAGATTTTTGGCATTCTGTTCCCCCATCGACCAGCGGATGGCATCGACGATATTGCTTTTGCCGCAGCCGTTGGGGCCAAGAATAGCGGTGATCCCCTGCTCGAAATCGAGGGAGACACGATCCACAAACGACTTGAAGCCGTGAATTTCTACCCGTTTAATCTTCATTGATGACGGAAATCTTACTCCAGAACCAGGCTACCGGGACAAAAAACACAGCGTGGCATGTTAGCAAGGTCAACACATGCATGTAAAGAACTTAAAACCCTCGTTTGCCGGCCCTGAAGGATTGCCTTTAATCCCGATCCGGTTGTATTATTCCCGCATGATTGAATGGACTGTCACAGAAACCGGATCCGACTCCGCACTCTTCTTTTTGGAACAAAACATCCCGGCGGCGCCCCGCAGTTATCTGCGCCAGCTCCTGCGCGCGGGAAAGGTGCTCCGCAACGGTTTGCCGCTGTCGGAGGAGGGGGTCCTGCGGCCGGGAGACCAGGTAACCCTGGCGGAAAGCGCAAGGCTGCGGGAACTGCTCGCTGCGACGCCGCCGGCGCGACTCGACCTCCTCTACGAGACCAGGGAATTGCTGATCGTCAACAAACCCGCCGGGCTGGCGATTCATCGCAGCAAGGGGCACGAAGATGACAACCTGCAGGCACGGGTGGAGGCGCTGATGAAATCGCGGAAGGCGGCCTTTACCACCGCCCCGGCGCATCGCCTCGACCTCGAAACCTCCGGGCCGGTACTCTTCGCCAAGGGGCGCCAGGCGGCCTCCCGGCTCGGCCAGCTGTTCATGGCGGGACAGACCGGCAAGCACTACCTGGCCCTGGTCACCGGCGAAATGACCGGCAGCGGGCTGCTCAGCACGCCGGTTTCGGCCAAGGGCAAAATCAAGGAAGCCGCCACCGGGTTCCGGAGCCTCGCCAGCGACCGGGGCATGTCCCTGCTCGAGCTCGAACTGCACAGCGGCCGCACCCACCAGATCCGCCAGCAGCTGGCCGCCGCCGGCCACCCCATCGCCGGCGACCGGCGCTACGGCGGCGTCATACCAGCGGAACTGGCGCGGATGTTTCTGCACTGCTGCCGGCTGACCCTGCCGGACCCCTTCGGCGGGCCGCCGATTGCGGTCGACTCTCCGCTGCCCGATGACCTGGCGGTCTTTCTAAGGCACCGGCATCCGTCCTTGGCGCAGGCGCTCTGCACAAAAAAGAGACAAATCCTGCCGACATCCCCCCAGTGATCATTTAAGACCGGATCGATGGTATACTTTTAACGTTAACCGGGGGTTCTTGATCGAGCGGAGACACGGACAGGACAGCCGCCATGGGCAGAAGCCGACATTCAGCACACAACATCCCCCTTAAGATAGCCACCATCTATGCGGTTCTCGGAGCGCTGTGGATCCTTCTTTCCGACCGCATCCTGGCCGCCCTGGTGAGGGACCCGGACCTGCTCAGCCGGCTGCAGACCTTCAAGGGCGGCTTCTACGTGCTGGTCACCGCCGCCATCCTCTACCTGCTGATACGCCATTACACGAACGCACTGAAATCCCAGTTCGATGAAATCCGCACCATCTTCGACGCCCTGAATGCTGTCGTCTACGTGGCCGATTTCGAGACCCGTGAGATGCTCTACCTCAATCGCCAGGGGGAACTCTTGTTCGGCGACTGGAAGGGCCGCTTCTGCTACGACATCCTGCAGACCGGCCAGAACGGACAGTGCGACTTCTGCACCAATGACCGACTGGTTGTCGCCGGAGTGCGGCAGCCGCCATATATATGGGAGTTCCAGAACACCGCAAACCACCGCTGGTACCAGTGCATCGACAAGGCGATCCGCTGGACCGATGGCCGGCTGGTCCGCCTGGAGGTCGCCATCGACATCACCGAAACCAAGGAGATGGAACGGCTGAAGGATGAAATGCTTTCCTCGGTCAGCCATGAAATGCGCACCCCGCTGACCGCCATCCTCGGTTATGCCGAATACCTGGTGGACAATGATCCTCCGGCGGAAGAGCGGCGGGAGCATCTGCAGGTTCTGCTCAGCGAGGGACTGCGCCTGAACCAGCAGATCGACAACTTCATGCGGCTGAACCGTCTCAAGGCGCGCCGTGAAAGCTATCGGATGGTCCCCCTGCGGCCTTCCACACTGCTGGGCCGCCTGGAAGGAAAATTCGCCACCGGTTCCTGCCGGCACCACCTGCGCATCGATGTCGCCGAGGAGGTCCCGGCTTTTTGGGGAGACCTGGACGGGATATCGCTGGTTCTGGACAACCTGGTCTCCAACGCCGTCAAATACTCGCCGCAGGGGGGCGACATCATCGTCGGCGCCGACAGTGAGAACGGCCTGGTTCGTCTCTGGGTCAAGGACCAGGGGATCGGCATGGCGCCCGACGAACTGGAGCGGATTTTCGGCGATTTCTACCGAATCGACAACACCGATCGGCGCCAGACCAGCGGCGCCGGCCTGGGATTGACCCTGGCCCGGGAAATCGTGCAGCTCCACCAGGGCCGCATCTGGGCAGAAAGCGCCCCCGGCCGGGGCAGCACGATTTTCCTCGCCCTGCCGGCAGCGCCGGCGATGCCGGAACCCCTGCCAATTGCCTCAGAAATGGCAAATTAACAGTTCTCATCTTCGACAAAGCGGGGTACACTCCCGTATCCAATTATCAGCAAACACCAACAACCGGGCACCGACCATCCAATGTTTCGCCGCCATCCCATTCTCACTGTTGTTTTCGGGCTGCTGCTATCGGCAACTATCGCCCTGGCGATCTTTCTCGGCACCTTCGACCTGGACCGCTACCGGGCCGAACTACAGCAGACCCTTTCAGCGGCACTGAACCGCCCGGTTTCACTGGGCAAGGCCCGCCTCTCGTTTTCCCGCGGTCCCGCATTCGATTTTTCCGACATTTCCATCGGGCCGACCGCCGACCGCAACGACGGCTTGCAGGCCGCCCACCTGCTGCTCAAGCTGGAATGGGACGCCCTGCTGCAGGGCAAGGTCACCTTTTCGGAAATCGACCTTAAACAGCCGCGCCTGACTGTCGACCTGCCCCCGGCCGCGACCGCCGCTGAACCCGCCCCCCCTGCCTGGCCGACGAGACTGGACGGGCTGGAGAAGATCCAGGTTCGCGCCCTGACCATCAGCAACGGCTCGCTGCTGCTGACCGACCGGCGCCATGCCCTCCCCCGTTCGCTGGCCTTCGCCGGCCTCAATGCCCGGCTGCGGGGTCTGCCGCTAAGCCGGGCCATTGCCCTGGAAATCAGCGGGGCGCTACCGCAGGACGGGCAGATCGCCCCTTTTTCCGCCACGGGAACCATCACTCCATCCAACGACCTGCGCCACTGGCAGGACAGCGCACTCGAACTGGCCCTGGACCTGGAACATTTCGCCCCCGAATCGCTCCTCGCCTGGCAGGCGCCCGAATCCCGGCAGATCTTCACCACCGGACGAGTCGCACTGCACACCGAGGTCAAGGGCGCACTGGCAACCGGCCTTGACATCCGACTCGACGCTCGCGGCGAAGAGTTACAGCTGCAGCTGCCGAAAGTCTGGCCGACCCCCAGAGGCATAAACCAGTTGCGACTGCAGGGGACCCTGGCTCAAACCGGCGACACATTGATCCTCCGCGATCTCGACCTCGCGATCGACAAGCTGGCCCTGAGCGGGCAGCTGACCCTCGGCCCCCGAAACAACGTCCCCTGGATTTCAGCCACCCTGGCCAGTTCTGCCGTGCCGCTGCGGGACCTGATGGAAATACTGCCGCTGCGCGAGGCCGTGCCGCAATGGCAACGCCTGCGTACCGGCACCCTGCAACTCGAGTCGGCGCAACTGGAGTGTCCGCAGGCCGACCTGCCTGATTCACGGAAAATCCTGGAGTCGCTGCAATTTCGACTGTCGCTGCACAAATCCAGCTTCCAACTCGACCAGCCGAACGATATCGAAAAAATTTCCGCCACCGCCGCCTGGGACAAGGGACGGCTCACACTGACGGACGGCCAGGCCCAGTTCGAAAATCTGCCGTTGAGGTTTTCCGGCACCATCGACACACCCTGGGAAAAGGATTTTCCGCTCAGCCTGGCCGTGGCCGGTTCACTCCCGAGCCACTCCCTGCTGACCATGGCGACAAAGGCCTCCGTCGAAGGATTGACCCTGACCGGCCCCCTCCCCTTGCGCCTAAATATCAGCGGAACCCGGCAGACGCTGCTGGCCAATCTGGAATCCGACCTGACCGATATCGGCGCTCGATATCGCGATGCCGCCAACAAACCGGCCGGGCTCCCCGGGCTGCTTGAACTGCAGGCCGAGATCACCCCTGCGCAGATCCGCCTGCGGCTGGGGAAACTGCAGCTGGGACCGCTCGACCTGAGCGTCCAAGGCGAGCTGTCGCTGCTTGAACAGGAGCCGTTCAGCCTGAATATTGCCGCAGAAAAACTGGACCTGCAGGCGTGCCGCCCCTATCTTCCCCTGCTTGAAAAGCTCGTGGCCCGGGGCATGCTCGACCTGCGCTATCGCCTGACGGGAACAGCCGGTGCCGTAGCGCACCACGAAGGAGTGGCTACCCTGACCCGGGTCGGCGTCCACCTGACCCGGGTCATCGCCGACATTAACGACGCCAGCGGCGAAATCCTGCTCTACCCGGACCATGCCGAATCGCGCAACCTGACCCTGAAGCTCGGCAGTTCGCCCCTCGACATCCTGGCACGGGTCACCAGCTTCGAGGAACCGTCGATCGACATTTTGCTCAAAGGCGAGGCGGTGCGTTCCGACGAAGTGATCTTCCGCAATAACCAGGCCTATCTGCGCCAGCTGGATGGGCACCTGGTCATCAATCACCAGGGCATCTTCTTCGATCCGGTCAAGGTCAGGCTGGACGGCGGCACCGAAGCCACCGTGCGGGGAGCGGTCACGAACTTTTCGGCGCCGGAAGTCGCCCTGGATATCGAGGCCGGCTACGGCAACATCGACGAAGTCATTGCCCTCTGGCGGCGCACCGAAGGCGCACCGCCAGCGGCGAATTCCGGCTCAAACCACGAAACCCGGGTTTTCATCGCCGCCAGGGCCCACAAGGGGCAGCTCGGCAACCTGCGGTTTCAGGATGCCCGGGGTGACATCACCCTGCGCCGGGGAGTGCTGGCCATCTTCCCCCTGCAGTTCGACGCCGGCAGCGGCAGCTGCCTGGGACATGTCGCCGTCGACTCGTCGGCGGGATCACCGCCGCTGCTGAAAATATCCGGGCACCTGAAAAACTTCGACGCCTCTGCCATCTACCACGAGCTGCTGCAACGCAAGGGGCTCGTCAGCGGCACCCTGGAAGGTGATTTCTACCTGGAGGGGATAGCCGGAAAACGCTTTCTGGAGACCTCGAACGGGGGCCTTTCGTTTACCGTCGACAAGGGGGTGCTGCGGAAATTCCAGTTCCTCTCCAAGGTTTTTTCGATTTTCAACGTCTCCCAGATCCTCACTCTGCAGCTGCCCGACATGGACACGGAAGGCATGCCCTTCTCCACCCTGAAGGCATCGGCGGCGCTGAACCAGGGGACCCTTTCGACCAGCGACCTGTTTATCGAAAGCAGCTCGATGAACCTTTCGCTGGTCGGCGACCTCGACCTGAACCAGAACACCATGGACATGGTTCTCGGGGTCAAACCCCTGCGCACCGTCGACCAGGTGGTCACCAACATCCCCATCGCCGGCTGGCTGCTGGCCGGTGACGAAAAGGCCCTGATCACCGCCCACTTTGAGATCAAGGGGAACAGCAGCGACCCCGAGGTAACCCCGATTCCCATCACTTCGGTTTCGGAAAAGGTTCTCGGCATCTTCAAGCGGGTTCTGGGGCTGCCGGGCAAGGTCGTCTCCGACGTCGGCGATCTGTTCCAATAAAACGGGCCGGTGCAAGCCGGCCCGCGCTGAATCCATCCTGTTCTGCTCCAGCCGCCGCAGCCAGCTTACCTTTCGACGCTAACGCCCAGCACCTTTTCCATCTGGGCCAGGGCGAACTGCCCGTCCGCCTCGTCCAGATCGGCCACCAGGTCGGCGGGCACCCTGACCCGGTAGCCGCACATGACCGCATCGGCGGCCGTGTAAAGGACGCAGATGTTGGTGACGCAGCCGGTCAGAATGAGTTCGTCGACGCCGAGCCGTTCCAGAACCTGCGCCAGGGCCGTACCGGCAAACCCCGAATAGGTCGTCTTGCAGACGATGTCCTCCCCCGCAGCAGGAGCCAGTTCGGCGATGACCTGGGCCCCGTCGGTACCGCGCACGGCATGGCGAGGCCAGCCCATGCGTTCGAATTCGCGGTCATCACTCTCGTGAGCATCGCAGACATACACAACCGGGATCCCGGCCCTCCGGGCTTCGGCGAGCCGAGACTGCAGGGCCGGCACAATCCGGCGGGCCCGCGGCACCTCCAGCACCGCC
>NZ_JBFHGD010000115.1:0-10777 GCF_041583255.1 Trichloromonas sp.
ACCGGCGGCTACGTGCTGCTTCTGTGCCTGATCGCCGCCCAGATCCGCCGCTTCGGCAAGTACACCATCCCCGAATTCCTCGGCGACCGCTATGACTGCCATGCAGTGCGGCTGATCGCCGCCTCGGTCACGGTCATCATCGCCATCACCTATTCCACCGCCCAGTTCAAGGGGATCGGCCTGATCTGCGGCTGGATCTTCGGCATGAGCTATACCTCCAGCGTCTTTTTCGCCGCCGGCGTGGTCTGCGCCTACATGCTGATCTCAGGCATGGCGGGGGTCACCCGCAACCAGCAGATCCAGTACGTGGTGCTGATCTCCGCCTTCATGATCCCGCTGTGGGTGTTGATCAAGAAAGCCGGCGGCGCGGGAATCCTGCCGCAGCTCGAATACGGCAGCATCCTCTCCGGCCTGATGGAAGGGCATGTCGCCGGCGGCACTCTCAATGTCGAGGACACCGAAAAACTCCGCCAGATTTACCTCCCCTGGGGGGCCGGCAGCTTTTACCAGTTCATCGCCCTGGTCTTCACCCTGATGGTCGGCACCGCCGGCCTGCCCCACATCATGATCCGCTTCTACACCGTCAAGAATGAGGATGTCGCCCGCAAATCGGTCCTCTGGGGGCTCTTTTTCATCGGCCTGCTGTACTGGTCTTCGCCGGTCTACGCCGCCATGGGTAAATTCTGGAACCCGATGGGGGCCAAGGCGGTGGCCGACGTCATCATCCTGTCGGCTCCTGAAAAAGCCAACCTGGGGATAGCCTTCATCGGCTACCTCGCTTCCGGGGCCATGGCCGCCGGGCTTTCCACTGTGGCCGGACTGCTGCTGGCCGGGGCTTCGGCCATCGCCCACGACTGGTACGCCACCGTGCTCAAGCCGGACTGCACCGACAAGCAGGCGCTGATGGTCGGCCGCATCTTCACCGCCATCCTCTGCGGCATCGTCATCCTGACCGCGCTTAACCCACCGGCGCTGATTGCCCAGATCGTCGCCATGGCCTTCGCCATCGCCGGCAACACCATCTTCCCGGTGGTCGTGCTCGGCATCTGGTACTCCAAGTCCAACAAGTACGGCGCCCTGGCCGGCATGATCTGGGGCCTCGGCATGACACTGCTGGCCATGGCCGGATGGATTCTGCACATCGAGTTCTTCGGCCCCGAAGGCTGGCTGCCGGCGACCTCGTCGGCCCTGATCGTCTGTCCGATCGCCTTTCTGCTCAACATCATCGTCTCCAACATCATGGCCGACAAGGTGACCGAAGAGACGGCGGACAAAAGCGACAACATCCTGCGCAAGCTGCACAACCTGCCGGGACACATTGACGAACCGCAGGCTAAAAGCAGCGGCTACTCCCACTAGCAGCCCCCGCTTACCACCCCAAAGGCCCCCTCCCGGCTTATGCCGGGAGGGGGCCAGCGATTGAGTCCACCATGCCCAAACTGCTCACCCGCAAACGTCTGGCCATGCTCTTCGGCATTTTCGGCATCGTCCTGATGGGGGTCGACCTGATGATGACCCGCAATTTCTTTGTCCATATCGGCGAACTGATGGCGGCCAGCCTCCTCTGCTTTGTCCTCGCCCTGCTTCTCGACCGCACCCCGAAGGGCAAACCCGAGGAGCCGAACCCCTGACTTCTTTTCCGCAACGGACACGGGCAGAAAACGTTTGCCATGCCGTCCGATAGAGATTAAAGTTACAGAATCCTGCCGAACCGCCCCTCGACCCGCCGGAACGATTCGGCCACTGCCTTCATGGATCCTTCGATGCCCCTAGTCACGCATCTCAAAGAGACGGAACCTTTCAGCCACCTGCCGGACGCCATCCGCGACGAAATCTGCGCGACCGCCGTGCTGAAAAAGTTTTCGGCCGGAACCTATATTTTTCAGCAGAACGACCCGCCCACCGGCTTCCTTTACGTGATCAGGGAGGGACTGGTCGAGATTACCGTGACCGCCCCCGGCGGCGAAGAGATGGTCGTCGATTACCGCAATGAAAAGACCTTCTTCGGCGGCACCCCGGTGTTTACCGGCGAGCCCTACACCGGCGGGGCGCGGGCGGTCAAAAGCACCGACTGCTACCTGATTCCCGAGGCGATTCTCAGGCAGGCGGCTAAGGACTTTCCGCAAATCAGCGACTATTTCACC
The DNA here is from genome assembly GCF_041583255.1 of Trichloromonas sp. Lineage (NCBI taxonomy): Bacteria > Pseudomonadati > Thermodesulfobacteriota > Desulfuromonadia > Desulfuromonadales > Trichloromonadaceae > Trichloromonas > Trichloromonas sp. The sequence goes on from NZ_JBFHGD010000115.1 coordinate 2,145, forward strand.
CGCGTTATCCACTCCCGGGTGCGTAAACTCTACAAGGAAATCGTTGCCGACCACACCCAGCAGGCCCTCACCCACATGGAGGCCTATCCGTTCAAGAAGCGCCTTTCCGAAATCATGACCACCCCGGTGGAAACCTGCGCTCCCACGGACACCGTTCGCGATGTGGCCAAACGCCTGATCTCGAAGCAGATCAGCACCATGCTGGTGGCCGATGAAAACAACGTCCCCCTGGGCATCATCACCGAGCGCGACCTGGTTGCCAACGCCCTGGCGCTCGATGCGGGCACTCCCGACAGCCTGACCGCCGCCGACGTCATGAACCAGCGCCCGCATTCCATGCCGCCTTCGACCTACATGTACGAGGCCATGGCCTACATGCTCAACCACCAGCTCCGGCATCTGCCGGTGGTTGATGGAGGCGAGGTGGTCGGCATAGTGACCGTGCGCGACCTGATGCGCTTTCGCAGCCAGAAGGCGATGCTGCTGGTCGGCAATATCCGCGAGGAAAAGTCCCTCGAAGGGCTGGCAGCCATCCGCCGCGAAATCGTCACCGTCGCCCGCACCCTTCTCTCGGAAACCCGCCAGACCCCTGAGGTCATGGAAATCCTTTCGTATATCCACCACGGCATCATCCGCCAGGTGTATGACATCTGCATGGCGCAGATGCTCGCCGAAGGGCATGTTGTTCCCGACATCCGCTACTGCTTTCTGCTCATGGGGAGCGGCGGCCGCCGGGAAATGCTGCTCAACCCGGACCAGGACAACGGCTTTATCTACGAAAACGTCCCCGATGAACGGCTGCCGGAAATCCAGGCGTTCTTCGTTCCCTTCGCCGACAAGATCGTCAGCTCACTGCACCGGGTCGGCTACCCGCTGTGCACCGGCAAGGTGATGGCCAACAACCCACTCTGGTGCGGCCGGGTGCAGGACTGGGACGCCCGCATCAGCGATTGGGTCAACAACCCGGAGCCGCAGAAGGTGCGTTATTCGTCGATTTTTTTCGACTTCACCCCGCTGGCCGGCGACTCCGGGCTGGCCCAGAACCTGCGCGACATCGTCGACCGCGAAATTCGCGAATTCCAGGCGTTCCTCTACCACATGATGTCCCTCGATCTGCGCTACAAGGTTCCGGTCGGCCTGCTGGGCCGCTTCATCCTCGACAAGGGGGGGGACCACAAGGGGGAGCTTTCGCTCAAGCAGGGCGGGAGCATCTACATTGTCGATTGCATCCGCATGTTCGCCCTTGAGAAGGGACTGCACGAACTGACCACCCTCGACCGGCTCAAGGCCCTGGTCAAGCGCAACGTCTTTTCCCAGGAGACCGCCGAACACATCCGCGCCGCCTTCGAAGCGCTCACCTTTTTGCGGCTGCGCAACGAAATTTCCCGCATCGAGGCGGGCCTGTCGCCAAGCCACTATCTCAACCCCTACGATCTCTCGAAAACCGAACAGGACCTGCTCAAGGAAGCGTTTCACGCGGTCAGCAAACTGCAGGAAGCGACCAAGCGTCATTTCGCCCGCACCCCCTTCTGAAAGCTGTCGGCAACGCCGACGAAGCTGCTGTTTTGGCCTACATTCTTCTCACACGGGAAGAAACGGCAAATGAGCGTTCTCAAAAAAACCATTGAAAAGCTTCCCGCAGCAATGCTAGATTACCCCCCAACCACTTGAAATCTGTCGACAAAGGGAGGCAAAATGAGATTTTTCGCGATCGTTGTCATGGTTCTGCTGCTGGCAAGTGCCGCTTCCGCCGAAGTTGTTACTGTTGCCGTTTCCAAGGCCGAACTCAGAAGCAAACCGTCGGTGGGGGCTTCTTCGGTCGTCAAGACCGTCACCATCAACACCCCTCTTGCCGTGCAGAAAACGCAAGACCGCTACCTCCAGGTAAAAGATTTCCAGGGCAACCTCGGCTGGATCCACGAAACCCTGGTCAACAAGGACAAGACCGTCGTGGTTGAAAACGACGGCGTCAACGTCCGCAAGGGGCCGGGAAAGGATCATCCCGTGGTATTCAAGGCGATGCGCGGCGAAGCCTTCATGGTTCTGGACCAGGCTGAAGACTGGCTGCAGATCGGCGACCACAGCGGCCGCAGCGGCTGGATCTGGAAAACCCTCACCTGGGGCCTGTAAAACACGCTCCAGCGACAGCCTGCCAGCGGGCCACTTCCTTATGAAGTGGCCCGCTGGCGTTTAAGGCGTCAGCGCATCCTCCCGCAAAAACAATTCACCGGTTCTCTTTGCCGACAAACTCTGCTAAACATAAAGTACGGCTTGTCGCCGGTAAACGGCTCGGCAAGCCGAACGGTCTTTTCTTTTGCCTTTTGGGAACCACCTGACATGAAAAAAATCATCATTGCCGTGATATTGCTCGCCCTGACCGGTGGCGCCTTCCTGTGGTGGAAAACCTCAGCCAAAAATGACCAGGTTCGAATTCTCTCGACCGAAAAGGTTGAACGCGGCGCGGTACGCAAGGTGCTCGAGGAAACCGGCATCATCAAATCCCAGGTCGGCGGAATCATAAAAATCGGCGCCCGCGCCACCGGGATCATCGACCGCATGCTGGTCAAGGTCGGCGACCGCGTTGAGGCCGGTCAACTGATAGCCCGTATCGACAACCGCGAACTGGTGGCCCAGGCCGACGAAGCCCGCGCCCGCCTCAACTCGGCCCGCGCCGAACGGGACCGGCTCGAAAAGGTCTCCCCGCTGCGCATCGCCGAAGCCCAGTCGGCCCTGGAGTTGGCCGAAGCCCGCGCCGCCTACTCGCAAAACAACTTCCGGCGCCAGCAGTCCCTGGTAGCCGAACGGGTCATCTCTGCCGATGAACTGGAAAGGGCCCGGCAGCAGGCCGACATCGACGCCAGCCAGGTCCGCGCGAGCCGGTCCGCCCTGGAACGCGAGCGGGAAGACACGGTGCAGGAGCGCAGCAAGGCGAATCTGGCGGTGAGTCAAGCCGCGGCGGCCCTGAACGCCCTTGATATCCGGATATCCTACACCAGCGTCAAAAGTCCGATCACCGGCACGGTCAGCCAGGTCACCGCCCAGGAAGGGGAAACGATTGTCGCCGGGCTGCAAGTGGCCAACCTGGTCACGGTGCTTGACCCGACCCGCCTGGAAATGTGGATTTACGTCGATGAAACCGACGTCGGCCTGGCCCGCGCAGGTCAACCGGTGGAGTTCCGGGTCGATGCCTACCCTGGGCGCACTTTTGCCGGAGCCATCGCCACCATCTACCCGGAACCGGAAATCCGCGACAACATCGTCTACTACCGGGCCCTGGTGAACATCGACCAGGAACAGGCCGAGCTGCTGCGCCCGGAGATGACCACCCAGGTGCAGATCGTGGTCGAGGAGCGCGAAGGCGTACTGAGGCTCCCCAACGCCGCCCTCAAATGGGTCGACGGCAGCCAGGTCGTCTTTCTCCGGAAAACGGACGGCAGCATCGACCGGACCCTGCCAAAGCTCGGCCTGGCCGGGTTGACCCACAGCGAAGTGGCCGAAGGGCTGGCCGAGGGGGACGAAGTCGCCACCCAGGTCGAACTGCCGCAACAAGCCGGGAAGAAGAAACCGTGAGCCAGCATCCGGTCATCCTCCTCGAGGAGATCAGCAAGACCTTCAGCCTGTCCGGCCAGCCGATCGAGGTGCTCAAAGGCATCTCCATGCAGGTCGCCCCCGGCGAATTCATCGCCCTGCTCGGCACCTCCGGCTCGGGCAAGTCGACCCTGATGCATATCCTCGGGCTGCTCGATCGCCCCAGCGCCGGCCGCTACCTGCTGGCCGGGCAGGATGTATCGCAGCTGCCGGACGAGCGGCTCAGCGAACTGCGCAACAGCATGGTCGGCTTCATCTTCCAGTCCTTCTACCTGATCCCCTACGTTTCTGCCCGCGAAAATGTCATGCTGCCGGGGCTCTACAGCAACATTCCGGGCCGGGCGCTCAAAGCCAGGGCAGAGGAGCTGCTGGCCCTGGTCGGTCTTGACGACCGCATGGATTTCAAGCCCGGCCAGCTCTCCGGCGGACAGCAGCAGCGCGTCGCCATTGCCCGGTCCCTGGTCAACGATCCCCAGGTGCTGCTGGCCGACGAACCGACCGGCCAGCTCGATTCGAAGACCAGCGGCGAAATCCTCGACCTGCTCAGCGACATCCACCGCCAGGGGCGCACCGTCATCCTGGTGACCCACGACCAGGCGACCGCCAACTACGCCGGACGAAAGATCTTTCTCGATGATGGCCGCATCAAAAACATCTGATCTCGCCCGCCTCTGGTGGCGCATCCTGCAGATGGCGCTGACCGCGGTCTGGGCCCACCGGCTGCGCAGCTGTTTCGTCATCCTCGGCGTCGCCTTGGGGATTGCCTCGCTGACCATCATCGTCGCCGCCGTCGATGGCGCCGAACGCCGAGCCTACGAAATCGTCGACTCCTTCGGGCCCGACGCGGTCTTCATTCTCGGCGGCGACATCCGCAACCGGGCCGTCGGCCAGCGCACCAACACCCTGTCTTACGACGACGCCGAGGTCCTGCGCCAGTCGCTCCCCGGTGCCTACCGGGTGGTGCCGATGCGGGCCCAGCACAACCTGCCGGTGCGGTTTGAAAACAACAAGATGCAGGTAGCGACCATCGTCGGCGCTACCGCCGGCTATGCCGATGTCTGGAACTGGCCGCTGTCCGAGGGGCGGGATTTTTCCGAAGAGGACATCGCGCGCGGCGCCAAAGTCTGCCTGATCGGCGACACCCCGGCGAATGAGCTGTTCGGCAAGCGTTCGCCCATCGGGCGCACCATCTATATCGACAAGCTGCCGGTCCAGGTGATCGGCCGCCTCTCCTACCGGGGCTTCTCCGGCGGCGGTGGCTCCATCGACGAACGGATCATCCTGCCGATCACCACCCTGACCCAGCGCTTCAACCTCGACCGCAAGTATTTCCGCGCCCTGCGGGTCAAGTTCACCTCGACGGACAACATGGATTTTCACGTCGAAAACCTGACCAGCCTGCTGCGCAAGCAGCATAATCTACAGACGGGACAACCGGATGATTTCAGCATCCTGACCGCCGACGAGATTCTCAAGTTCCTGTCGATGTTCAAGGGCGGGCTGCTGCTCTTTCTGGGGATCACCGCCGCAGTGGCCATCGTGGTGGGCGGCTTCGTTCTGGCCAACCTCTTTTACCTCAGCGTCGATGAGCGCAAATCGGAGATCGGGCTGAAAAAGGCCCTGGGAGCGAAAAACAGCGCCATCCTGCTGCAGGTGCTCGCCGAAGCGGTCACCCTGACCCTGCTCGGCTCCCTGTTCGGCATGGCGCTCGGCATGGGGATGGCGCAGCTGCTCGAGCGGCTCGGAATCCTGGAGATCCTCTTTTCGTGGAGAGTCTTCACCTATTCGACCCTGTCGTCCGTGGCGATCGGCATCCTGTTCGGCCTGCGTCCGGCCAGAAAAGCGGCGGCCATGGTGCCGATTGAGGTGCTTAAGGGATAAATGTACCCATGCCTCTTAGCCTTAAAATAGCCCTCTCCTCCCTGCGCGCCCACCGCCTGCGCACCGCGCTGGCCATGATCGGGGTGCTGCTCGGTGCACTGGCCCTGACCGGGGTGCAGCACGTCTCCCGGGCGATGCTGGAGAAGACCGAGGTCGAAACGGCCAAGCTCGGCACCAACCTGTTCGTAGCCCGCACAGGGCAGGTCTCGTTCCGCCGCACGGGGACGGCCCGCGCCCGCAACGAGGCCCGCACCTTCACCCTCGGCGATGCCCGCGCCCTGATCAGCGGCGTCCCTTCCGTGGTCCGGGGCGTCCCCTTCGTCGAAACGACCATGCCGGTGCGGGCCGGCGACATCAAGATCCCCTGCCAGCTCGTCGCCACCTGGCCCGACTATCCGCTGGTGCGCAACTTCACCCCCGAACACGGGCGCTTCTTCACGACCGAAGAAGAGAATGACCGGCAGCGCGTGGTGGTGCTGGGGGCTAAGATCGCCGACCGTCTCTTCGGCTCGGCGGCCAAAGCGATGGGGCAACAGGTCTTTTTCTACCGCGCCGGAGCCCGCGTGGTCGGGGTGATGGAAACCAAGGGCGCCGACATCTCCGGCACCGATCAGGACGAACAGGTCTTCGTGCCGATATCGACCTACCTGCGCCGCTTCGCCAACCAGGACTGGATCACCGGGGTCTACCTGCAGCTCGACACCCCCACCGCCTATATTTCGGCCAAGGAAGCCGCCACCGCGATCCTGCGCCAGCGGCACGACCTCGGCACGGGAAAAGCCGATGATTTTTCCGTGCTCACCGCCCGCGACACCATGCAGGTTCAGCAGCAGGCTCTCGACCTGGTGCAGACCCTGGGGCTGATCAGTTCCTCGATTTCCTTTGCCGTCGGCGGCCTCGGCATCCTTTCGATCATGGTCCTGCTGGTGCGCACCCGGCGCCTCGAAATCGGCGTCCGCCGGGCCGTCGGTGCTCGCCGCATCGACATTATCCGCCAGTTCATGTTTGAAGCGGCCCTGATGGCCGGCACCGGCGGCGGCCTCGGGGTGATCCTGGCCCTGCTGCTGCTGGTGGTCATCTGCCGGATCGCTGGGCTGCCGCTGGTAATCGAACCGCTGCTGGTGCTCGGCTCCCTGGCGGGATCGGTGGCGCTGGGACTGGCCGCCGGAGCTTACCCGGCCTGGCAGGCCGCCCACATCGAAATCCTCGAAGTACTTAAGAACAAGGGATAAATAGGCAATCCGGAGACGCCTTGGACATACATGGATCGCCTTGCACACCATTTGGATAAACAGGAGCAAAATGAAACATCCCAACGTAATGGAGAATTTCCAGCGCACCATCAGCTACGGCATTACGGCCGGTGACGATGGCCGCATGACCCTGCGCAGCCTGCTGCAGGACCGCATTCACGATATTGAAGTGGAAATCATTGCCGATACGACAACCCTCGAAATCGTCGACAGCCGGGCCGAATTCCGCAGGGCGCCCACCAGCGACTGCATCCACGCCGCCGAACGGCTTAAGCTGCTGCACGGCTTCGTCATCGGCCGCGGCCTCAGTCGCAAACTGACGGAAGCCTTCGGTGGCCCGCGGGGATGCGGCAACCTGCGCACCATGCTGGCGGGGCTGCTGCCGCTGGCCCTCAACCTGCAGGCCTGCGCCGGTATCGAGGGCGAGCAAGAGGTACTCGATGCCATCCACGAAAAGCTGCTCGGCACCTGCGCCGGCTACGTGCGGCCGGTGGCGGAGGTGCCCCAAAAAACAAGTTAGCCACAGAGACAATGAGACACAGAGGGTGCTTAAATAACAAGTCACGGAAAAACCACTAGGAGCCTGTCGGGCTTTGCGGGCCGCAACGAAAAATTGGATGGTTGAGACCAGATATTCGAGAATTTGAGAGCGAATAGCTGGACTATTTGTCGAAAAGTATCGGAGATATGGGCCAATCAGCCGATTTTGCAGTCGGCTCATGTAAAGCCCGACAGGCTCCTAGGCCTTGCAGATTGAAATTTTAGCCATCTCATGACATTTTGCGACAGTCTCCCAGTCATCATCTCTGTGCCTCGGTGGCTCCGTGGCAACGATTGTCGTTTTTTGCTTGAATGCCGAAAGGAACTACGATGACAACCCGTCTCACCATTTTGTGTGAAAACTCTGTCCGCCCCCAGGCCGGGCTGATCGGTGAACACGGTTTTGCCTGTCATGTAGAGAGGCCCGAAGGAAACTACCTGTTCGACACCGGCCAGGGTTTCGGGATTCGCCAGAACGCCGTCACCCTGAAAAAAGACCTCTCCGCCATCAAGGCCATTCTGCTCAGCCACGGTCATTACGATCACACCGGCGGCCTGCCGGCGGTGCTGCAGCAGACCGGACCCATCGACATCTATGGCCACCCCGACCTGTTTCTCGAACGCTACCGGGAAGAGCGCTTCATCGGCATCCCCCATCGCCGGGAACACCTGGAGTCCCTGGGGGCCCGCTTCGTCCTCTCGCGACAAATGACCGAGGTGGCCCAGGGGCTGTGGCTGACCGGTGAAATCCCCCGCCACACCGAATTCGAGCAGGGCGATCCGCTGATGACAGCGGTCTGCGGCGGAGCGGCGTCCCGCGACGAGCTGCTCGACGACCTGTCGCTGGCAGTCGATTCTGAAAAAGGATTGATCCTGGTCCTCGGCTGCGCCCATGCCGGGCTGGTCAACATCATGGAGTACGTGCTGGAGCAAACCGGGAGAGATGGATTTTACGCCATTTTAGGCGGCACCCACCTGGGTTTTGCCGACGGCGACCAGTTCGAACAAACATTGAAAGCGCTGGATAATTACCGGGTGGAAAAGGTGGGCGTTTCACATTGCACCGGCCTGCCGAAGGCCGCCCAATTACAGGCGGCCCTCGGCGAGCGGTTTTTCTTCGGTTCGGTAGGGAGTGTGCTGGAAGGGTAAATAACCGTGATTCGTGATGTGCCAAGGCGACACACCAATCACCAATCACAACTTCACAACAACCCGCCCCTTGACTTCGCCCTTGAGAATGCCGTGGATTTTTTCTTCCAGCGTCTCCAGGGTGACCTCGGTGGCGGTTTCTTCGAGTTGTGCCGGTTTCCATTCGCCGGCCAACCTCGACCAGACCTTCAGCCGGGGCTCCATAGGACACTGCACCGAGTC
>NZ_JBFHGD010000116.1:0-10736 GCF_041583255.1 Trichloromonas sp.
AACAAGATCACCGGTGCGACACACGTAAGTTTCAAGGAGGCGACCGCCACCGAAAACGCCCGGCAGGTCATCAACCTGGCCATCGCGGCCTTCAAGCGGCGCAACCCCAAGCGAGTCAGAATTCCCCAGGTCAAGCAGACCGCGGTGGTCGGTTTCAGTGCCGAAGCGATTATCGGCGCCTTGAGCAAGCTTAATGCCGAGGATCCTCTGAAGCCCCTCATCGACAATATCGCGAATGGCAACATTCAGGGGATCGCCCTCTTTGCCGGCTGCAACAGTACCCAGGCGGTGCAGGACAACAATTTTGTGACCATCGCCAGAAAGCTGGCCCGCAACAACATCCTGCTGCTCGCTACCGGCTGCGGCGCCGGGGCCATGGCCAAGAACGGCCTGATGACTCAGCAGGCGACCGAGTCCTACGCGGGCGAACCCCTCAAGGCGGTTCTGACGGCGGTCGGCGAAGCCGCGGGGCTGAACGGCCCGCTCCCGCTGGTGCTGCATATGGGCTCGTGCGTCGACAACAGCCGCGCCGTCGGGGTGGCGGTCGCTATCGCCAACAAACTCGGGGTCGACCTGGACAGCCTGCCGCTGGTGGCTTCGGCGCCGGAAGCGATGTCGGAGAAGGCGGTCGCCATCGGCACCTGGTCGGTGGCCTTGGGCATTCCGACCCACATCGGAATCGTCCCGCAGGTCACCGGATCGAAAGTAGTCACCGGGATTCTGACCGAAACAACCAAAAACCTTTTCGGCGGCTATTATATCGTCGAAACCGATCCCGACCAGGCCGCCGAACGCCTTTTGGAAGTCATCCAGGAGCGCCGCAAAGGCCTTGGAATTTAGATGTGCCCCAGGCGGGGGACGTCGATCCCCCGCCTGCCCCATGGCAAGGAGAATAGACCGATGTGCGATATCCATCATGATCACCACCATAAGCTCGAAGAACCGAGACCCGCGTCGGCGGGGATCAAGATCGCCATTACCGGAAAAGGCGGCGTCGGCAAAACGACCCTGGCCGGGATGCTGGCCCGTGCCTTCGCCGCCGATGGGCGCAGGGTTTTAGCCATCGATGCCGATCCCGATGCCAACCTCGCCTCCTCCCTCGGCGTCCCTGCCGAATTAGCGGCGCAGCTTCAGCCCCTCTCGAAGATGAAGGAACTCGCCAGACAGAGAACCGCGGCAGAAGAGGGTGATGGCACCTTTTTCAAGCTCAATCCCAAGGTGAGCGACTTGCCCGAAAAGCATCGTGTCGAGCACGCGGGGGTCGGCCTGCTGCTGATGGGCACGGTCGATCAGGGGGGCGCCGGTTGCGTCTGTCCCGAGCATACCCTCGTCAAGCGGCTGATGAAGCACCTGCTGCTGGAGCGAAACGAGGTGGTGATTATGGACATGGAGGCGGGCATCGAACACCTGGGCCGGGGGACGGCGCAGTCGGTGGATGCCCTGATCGTGGTGGTGGAGCCGGGTCAGCGCAGCCTTCAGACCGCCCGCCAGGTCACCCGTCTGGCGACCGATATCGGCATATCGAACGTATTTTTCGTGGGCAGCAAGGTTCGTGACGAGGCCGACAAGCAGTTTTTAGAGGCCTCTCTTGCCGATGGCTGTTTGCTGGGCGTCATTTCCTCAAGTGATGTACTCAGGAAGGCCGATATGCAGGGCGTCTCGGCTTTCGACCTGGGCGGACCGCCGGTCGATGAGGCCTTGGCCATCAAGGACAAGCTCGTTGCCAATCTCGCAAACCTTCAGGACGTCGTTTGAGGAGGAGCCTTATGGGGCGAACAGGCTTGAAAAAAGCGCTTACAACACGGCACCTGGTGCAGGGGGTATTTCTACTGATCTGCCTGGCGATCGGCGTGCAGTTCGCCCTTTTTGTGGAGCATTTCGAATCGGGCGGCCTGACTCCGGCCTACATTCGTCCGGTCGGGGTCGAGGCCTTTCTCCCGGTCGGGGCCCTGGCCAGCCTCAAGTACTGGGCCTTGACCGGAAAGGTCGACCCGGTTCACCCTGCGGCCCTGGTGCTGCTGCTCACCTTTCTGGGTATCTCGCTCGTCGCCCGCAGGGCCTTTTGTTCCTGGATCTGCCCGGTCGGAACGCTGTCGGAGCTTTGCGGGGGCCTTGGCCGAAGGCTCTTCGGACGCACCTTCCGCATCTGGAGGTGGCTCGATGTGGTGCTGCGGCTCGGCAAGTATGCCCTGCTCCTTTTCTTCGTCAAACTGATTTTGGTCGACATGCCGGTCATGGCCATCGAAGGCCTCCTCTCGAGCCCCTACTGGGCCATCAGCGATGTCAAGATGCTGCATTTCTTTACCGGGATGTCGCCTGCCGCCGCCGGCGTGATCACCACATTGGCCGTGCTTTCCGTCGTCTTTCAGCACTTCTGGTGTCGCTATCTCTGTCCCTACGGTGCCCTGACAGGAATGGTGGCCCTGTTGAGCCCTCCGAAGATTCGCCGGGACGCAGGGCTGTGCAGCGGCTGCGGCGCTTGCGGTCGCAATTGTCCCGCGAGACTGCCAGTGAACACCTGCAGCGCCGTTGGCTCCCCGGAATGTACCGGTTGTTTGACCTGTGTTGAGAGTTGTCCTGAGCCGGGGGCACTGAACATGGCTCTGCCCTGGTGGAGAGTTCCGGTGAGTAAAAGGTCCTTGGGCCTCGTGGTTGTAGGCTTGATGCTCCTGGGGGTTGGGGCAGGCATGTTTAGCGGCCATTGGCAGAGCAGCCTCTCTTACCAGGATTACCAGCGCATCATACCCATGGCCGCCAGCATGAAATAGAACAATCAACTCAAAAAGGCAATTTGCAGGAGGCGATATGAAAAATCCAGCTCAGGATACGGATCGTTACAAAACCTTCAATGGGATCGACTGCGAGGGGAATGCCAGAGGCCTGGTCACGATGTTGCGCCGCCACATCGACGATCCGGAAAAGAGCAATGCGTTCTGGGAAAAGTTCAAGGGAGCCCTGGATCCGGGAACATCTGAATCAGGCAGTTGTCTTGACAACCTTTTCCTCATCCATAGCTACATCAATACCATTCGGGAACTCTTCGAGGAGTATGAGGATAATGAGGCTTTGCGTCTGCTTGATAAAATTGAGGTTGAGTGCTGTTAGTCTTCTTCTCTTCTGTTCATGTCCCTTTGCCCGCTAATCCAACTGAGGAAATAAGTGATCTTCCCAGTGCTGGTTTCTGACGGTCCTGGGGAGCCAGAAATTATCAAAGGTGGACACTCCTTCACGGATGTCCACCTTTGTTTTTTATCAGTTGCGGGATCTTAAACTTTCGATCAAAACCCCATACAGGCCGCATCCATAATGGATGTGGCCTGTATGCGTTGAAACGGGCTATTCCGGCTCGAGCAGGTCTCTGTCCTCTCAATAATGGCCGCCAGGTGAGCAATCCACGCGTTTTATGCTACTTTTATTCTAATCCCAGCCGTGTGGCCAGCCAGTTCTTTGGCGGAAAGTGAAACGCCGTGTTTCCTGTTCCTCTCTTCACCAGCAGGGCTTCTGCCCGTGTCTGGATCGCGCCGGCGGTGCTGACGGCGTTGATCCTGGTGGTGTTGGGTCTGCTCCTGTGGATCATTACCTTGCGGGATTTCAAGGAGGAGGACCATCAGCATTTTCTCGACGTCCGGGATGCTCAGCAGAGTCTACTTCACAAGCTGGCCGCCAACCGTGATTTTTTTCTGCTGTTGACCGAGCAGATGGTGGAGGGGCGTCTGGATGCCGAAACATTTCAGCACAAGGCGGCGCGCTATGTCGCCGACAATCCCGAACTGATCAACATCACCTGGGCCGATCACGATTTCATTATCCGCTGGACGGCTCCCTATGAGCCGAATAAACAGGTGCTGGGTCTGAAGCTGTCGCTGGCCGAACCCGAGCGCGCTTCGCGGCTGGCCCGGCAGACCGGCCAGCCGGCCTACACCCGTCCATTCAAGGTGATCCAGGGAATCGTTGCCGTGGAAATCTATGTCCCGGTTTTCCGCGAAGGCGATTTCCTCGGAACCTTTGGCGGCATCTATTCCCTGGAAGGGCTTCTGCGCAACGGCATTTCGGAGGAGATTCGGGAACGTAACCAGGCCTGCCTGGTGGATGATTCCGGCAGCGTGGTCGGCACTTGTGTTGCCGGGCCGGGGGAGCGGACCGACCCCAGGCTGACGCAGGTGCTGCCGTTGGGGGCCGATGTTCCGGACCTCGGGTTGCGGCTGGCCCGTTATCGTAACGGTTGGGCGTGGGATCTCTGGCTGCTGTCGGTGCTGTCGTTCGCATTGGCGGTCGGAGTCGGCTGGAGCATGTGGGCCCTGCGGCGGTACCTGCGGGCGCAGGAGCAGGCCGAGCAGGCCCTCTACGACAATTACACCCTGCTGAATTCGATTCTCGAGGGGACGAACAACGCGATTTTTGTCAAAGATCTCGACGGCCGCTATCTGCTGGTTAACGCGGCCGGCGCCAGAATGCTCGGTGCGTCGGCTGAGGCGATCGTCGGCCAGGATGACCGGGGAGTGCTGCCGCCGGAGGCTGCCGCGAGGATCATGGAGCTGGATCGTCAAGTCATGGCCTCCGGCGAAGGCCAGGCCGTGGACCTGGAGATCGAGGTGGACGGGGTCCTGCACACGTATTTGTCCAGCAAAAACCCGTTCAGGGACAGGCAGGGGCGGATCATCGGCCTGATCGGGGTGGCCAGGGACATCAGCGCTCGTAAGCGGGCGGAAGAAGTGCTGAAGGAATCCGAAGCAAAATACCGGCTGTTGTTCCGGGCGGTGACCGACGGTTTGATTATCTTCGATGCCGAAACCCGAAAGGTGCTGGAGGCCAACGAGGCCGCCTGCAGGCTGTATGGCTATACGAGTGAAAAATTCAGCCAGCTCAGCGTCTATGACCTCAGTGCCGAACCCGAGAGGTCGAAGCAGCGCATCGATGCCATGCTGGCCACTGGCTTGGTCAGGGTCTCGCCGGTCTACCATAAGACGAGCGACGGCACCATCCTGACCCTGGAGATATCTTCCGGCAGTTTCACCTGGAACGAGCAGCGGCTGTTTTTCGCGGTGATCAGGGACATTGCCGAGCAACAGAAGCTCGACCAGATGAAGGACGACATGCTTTCCGCCGTCAGCCACGAGATGCGCACCCCGCTGACGGCGATGCTGGGATTCGCCGAATTCATGCTCGAAAACCCGGTAGAGCCGGACCAGTTGAAAGAATATCTCGGCATCATCTGCAAGGAAACCGGCCGCCTCAAAGAGTTGATCGACAATCTGCTCGACCTGCAGCGGCTGCGGGCCGGGTTCGGGATGAGCGACCTGCAGCCGGTCGATATCGGCGAGCTGCTGCGGGAGCTGGGAACCTTTTTCGCCCGGCAATCGTCTCTCCACCAGCTTTCCTGGGATGCTCCCCAGACGTCGGCGGTGCTGCTCGGCAACCGGGAACTGTTGCACCAGGCACTGTCTAACCTGCTCTCCAACGCCATCCGATATTCGCCAGAGGGAGGGCTGATAAGTCTCTCGGCACGGGTTGAGGTTGAGGAGGGACAGGTTGTGTTCTCGGTCCAGGACCAGGGGCAGGGGATCCCTCCGGAAAGCCGGAAGCAGATTTTCAGCCGGTTCTTCCGTATCGACAACAGGGACGGCACCAGGGTGGGCGGCTCCGGTTTAGGCCTGCCGCTGGTCAAAGAGATCGCCGAAGCCCATGCCGGCAGGGTGTGGGTGGAGAGCGAGGAGGGGGTGGGGAGTACCTTTTATATGAGCATTCCGTTGCGCCCGAAATTGCCGCAAAAAGTGAAGGCGGGGTCATGAGGAAACAATCCCTTTGCCATTTATGGCTGATGGTTGCCGTGTTACTCGCGTTATTGTCGCCGCAATCTTCGCAGGCGCAGGTGCCACAGGAAGAGGTTGTCGTCGCCGTGCCAGCCAACTGGCCCCCGCAGTATCTGCGCGACCCCGGTACCGGCAACCCGACCGGGTTTGCCGTGGACATCATGGATGAAGTGGCCCGTCTCAGCGGGCTGAAGATTCGCTACGAGGTGTTCGATTCCTGGCCGAAAGTTCATCAGGCCGTGATGGACGGTCGCGCCCTGGTCGTGCCGGATCTGGGGATTACGGATGAGCGGGTGAAGGACTACGATTTCACTATCCCCATCGAAGTCGAACATATCCGGATTTTCGTGAGGGAGAGCAATACCGACATCCTCGGGGTCGAATCGCTGGCCGGTCGCAAAGTGGGAGTGGTCGAATTCAACAAAGGGCGCCATCTGATGGAGGCTCGAAACGAGAGCGAACTGGTTATCTTCAGTTCCTTCGAAGAGGCTTTTCTTGCCCTCCTTTCCGGAAATGTCGACGCTATGATCTATCCCGAGAAAACGGTCTGGATGATGGCCAAGGTCGCCGGTCTCGACCATCAGATTAAAACGGCGGGGCCATCGCTCCTTGAAGTAAAGCGGGGCATGGCCGTTCGCAAGGGCAACCCGGAGCTGCTGCAGATTCTCGACGAAACCCTCTGGCACCTGGAGCAGACGGCGACATACCGGGATATTTACAGCAAGTGGTTCAAGGCCCCTGAGCCGTACTGGAGCGTGCAGCGGGTGGCCACCCTGATGGGAGGACTGCTGGCTGTTAGCGTGGTGATCCTGGCGGCTTGGCGGCATGTCGCGGTCAGCCGCATGAATAAAATCCTGCGGGCATCCATCCGCGAACGGGAGCGGGTGGAGCAGGCCCTGCGCAAAAACCAGTCTCAGCTCAGGGCCATTTTCCAGAACGTGGCTGCCGGCATTGCCGTGCTCAGCCCGGCGGGGCGGTATCTTGAAATCAATGATAAATGGGGCGAGATGCTCGGGTATTCGAAAAAAGAGATAGTCGGCAAAACCCTTATGGAAATGACCTTCCCGGCGGATGCGGAAGAATGTCGCCAGCGGTTCAACGATTTAACCGCCAACAGAGTGGAGGGTTACCGGATTGAAAAACGTTACTTGCGCAAGGACGGCAGCCTTTTCTGGGCCGACCTGTCGATGACCCGAACCTTTGATCCAGCAGGTGGGTCTGAGGCGCTGATCGCAGTGATTCTGGATGTCACGGAGGCCAAAAAGACCGAAGATAAGCTTAAACGCGCCAATCGCGAACTGGAAAGTTTCGTCTACACGGTCTCCCACGATTTACGCAGTCCGCTAACCGGCATCATCGGGTTTGCCGATTTTCTGCTGGAAAAGCACCAGGAGACCTTCGATGGCCAACTCAAGGACTGCTTGGGTGAGATTGCTAAAGGCGGTCGCAAGATGCAATCGCTGATGGAGGACCTTCTGGCTCTGGCCAAAGTCGGAAAGGTGGAGACTCCCGACCGACCGACAGATGCCAGCCGGGTGATGCAGGAAGTGCTGAAGGAGTTGTCCAAGCGTTTCGACGGGGTCGAAAATAGGGTCCGTTGCGCCGGGCTCCCCGAAATCCTGGTTCCCGATACCCTCTTGTCCCAGGTCTTTTTGAACTTGGTAGGCAATGCCCTGCATTATGCGGGAGATGGGGGGCAGGCCATCGAGGTCGGCGGTGAACGCGACGGAAAACGGGTGACCTATTTCGTTCGGGACCACGGTCCGGGGATTTCCGCCGACGAACGTGACAGTATCTTCGAGGTCTTTTTTCGCGGAAGCAGCGGCAGTAAGATCAAGGGAACCGGGATCGGCCTGGCCATCGTGCAGAAGATAGCCCGGCTTTACGGCGGCCGGGCCTGGGTGGTGGAGACTCCGGGGGGCGGGAGCACGTTTTGGGTGGAACTGTGTGAAGAGGAACCACCGGCGCCGCTCGGATAATCCTGGAGGGCTGGATAGAAAGGAGATGTTGGCTTCGTAGATTCCCCGCCATCCTGTCCCAGGGCAAGGATGGCTTTTTTATGCGGCGCGCTGGCTAGGTCATTGCGCCGGGGCAAGCTTGCGAAGAAAGGTGGACCACGCCGACCAGTAATCCTCGCCGCCTGAATCGTAGGTGTCGTTGTGGTCGGCCCCGGGGATGAGGTGCCAGGTTTTGGGCTCGTTGGCGGCCTCGAAGAGGTTGCGGGCCATGCTTTCGGGGACGATGTTGTCGCGATCGCCCTGGAAGATCAGCAGCGGCGTACGGATGTTCACAATCTTGGCCAGGTTGTCGTAGCGGGCGTCGAGCAGCCAGCCGAGGGCGAAATAGAGAATGGGGTTGTGGTGGCGGCCCATGGCGGCAATGGAGGTGAACGGGGTTTCGAGGACCAGGCCGGCTGGAGGGTGTTCGACGGCCAGCTGCAGGGCGACCGACGCCCCCAGCGAACGGCCGAAATAGACGATCCGCTCCGGCGGCCAGCCGCGCGCCTGCAGCCAGGCGCGGGCGCCGCGGGCGTCGCTGTAGGTCCCCTCCTCGCTGGCCTTGCCGGCGCTCTTGCCGTAGCCGCGGTAGTCGAAAATGAAGACGCTGACGCCAAGCCGGTGCAGCAGTCGCAGGTTGTCGAGCCGGTGCGAGATGTTGCCGGCGTTGCCGTGGCAGAACAGCACCAGCGGCTTACCTGGTTCGCCGGGGAGGTACCAGCCGTGCAGCGCCGTGCCGTCGCCGGCGGGAAAATGAACCTCTTCGTAGGCCAGATCGTATAGGGCGGGAGTGGCGACTAGCGGCCGCTCGGGAAAGAAGATGAAACGGTGCTCCATGGCGCTTTCGCTCCCGGGGGCAAAGGCGAGACCGCCCAGCATCAGCAGCAGGATCAGCGACCGTTTCTGGCGAAAACCCATGGTTTCCCCCTTGGTAGAAGGTTATCTGCAACTATAGTAGCATAGCGGCAGAACTAACGGACTGACAAGGTTTATCCGGCAAGAAAACCGGGGCGCAGGCTCAGGGATTTTGAGCCTGCGCCCCGGGCAGGAGGACGGCAAGGTCATTTAATACTGGTCGGCAAAACCGTAGGCCTGGCGGCGCGGTTCGATGACGACGACGACTCGGGCATTGGCGGCGTGATTGGAAGCGATCATCCGCGATTCGCCGTAGCCGATGGCAAAGATGCGGTGGGGGGCGACGCCACGCTGTACCAGCGCCTGCTTGAAGGTTTGGGCCTGGCGTGCGGATAGCCGCAGGTTGTCTCGTTCCGGTCCCTTGGCATTGGTGTGACCTTCGATGCGGATGTGGGTTCCAGGGTAGCGGTTGAGAACCTGGGCAACACGGTCGAGTTCGTCATTGCTGCCCGGCTTGAGCGTGACCGACTTGCGGCCGAACAGCAACTTCGAACGGAAGGTGGCGACCAGCAGGTTTTGGTCCCGTTGGACGCTGGCGGCCCTGGTTCCGGCCAGGGCCTGGCGCAGGTCCTGCTCCTGGCGATCCATAACATAGCCGATGCGGTCGCCGGCCCCGATCCTCGAACCCTGGTGGCTGCCGCGATGGGTGTGGGTGGCCGCCGGGACGCAGGCGGACAGCCCGCTGAGCAGGACGAGAAGGGTTAAATATCCGGAGAGCTTTTTCATCGTTCGATCCTTTCTCGGCCGCACGGCAGGCTTTCCGCCGTCTTGCTGGCCGGATGGGATGTCCTGTTTCGATGGTCAAAGAATAGGGGATGAAAATGCAGGAAATGTGTAAGAAATAGGGAAGTTTGACGGATCCAGGGGGAAGGCGGGAGTTTCGGCCCCGCACCTTGATTTCAAGGGTGCGGGGCCGTTTTGGGGTCAGGGTGTTGGAGTCTCGCCCTTCAGACGGCCGACGGCCAAATACAGGGCCGGCAGCACGAACAGGGTGAGCAGGGTCGAGGTCAGCACCCCGCCGATGACCACCGTGGCCAGCGGCCGCTGCACCTCGGCGCCGACTCCGACCGACAGCGCCATCGGCAGAAAACCGGCGGCGTCGGTGATGGCGGTGGCCAGCACCGGCATCAGCCGCTGGCGGCCGGCCTCGGTGACCGCCTCGAGCAGCGACTGTCCCTCATCGAGGGCGCCGCGGATGGCGGCGACCAGCACCTGGCCGTTGAGTACGGCGATTCCAGACAGGGCGATGAAGCCGACTGCGGCGCTCACCGAGAAGGGGATGCCGGTGTAGATGATCAGCACGTCGCGCAGGCGCTTGAGGCTGAAATAGAGCAAAAAGAAGATCAGCGCCAACGTCAGCGGCACCACCAGCAGCAGCCGGTTTTGCGAGCGTTCCAGGTTTTCGAACTGGCCGCCCCATTCGATCAGGTAGCCTTCGGGGAGTTGCACCTCGGCGGCGATGCGCTCTTTGGCCTCGGCGACGAAGGAGGCGATGTCGCGCTCACGCACGTTGGCCTGCACCTTGATCAGGCGCTTGCCCCATTCGCGGTTGATGGTCGAGGGGCGCTCCACCTCGCTCAGCTCGGCCAGGCGTCCGAGGGGGAGAATGGCCCCGGTGCGGGTCGGGATCAGGGTCTCGCCCAGGGTCGCCACGTCACCCCGCTGGCTGTCCGGCAGGCGCACCACCAGGGGAAAGGCCCGCTCTCCTTCGAAGATCTCGCCGACCCGGGTCGAGCCGACCGCGGCGACGACGTCCAGCACGTCCTTCGCCGGTACGCCGAAGCGGGCAAGCTGCTCCTGGTCGACCCTGATCTGCAGGGTCGGCTGGCCGGTGATCTGCTCTACCGAGACATCCGCCGCGCCGGGCACGTCCAGCAGCAGGTGCTCGACCTGGTCGCCGAGGGCCACCAGGTTGTCGAAATCGTCGCCGTAGATCTTGATGCCGACGTCGGCGCGGATGCCCGAGAGCATCTCGTTGACCCGCAGTTCGATTGGCTGGGTCAGCACCGTGCGG
>NZ_JBFHGD010000117.1:0-10680 GCF_041583255.1 Trichloromonas sp.
AGGGGGTCAATGATGCGCCAGCGGGCGGTGGTGTCGACCCAGATGAATTTCTTGTCCTTGGTCGGAATCTGGTTGGGATCGCCGTCCCATTTCAGGATCCGTTTTTCAAAACGGTTGACGTTCTGCACAAAGGGGATCTTCAGGTGCAGGCCGGGGCCGACCACATCGCCTACCGGCTTGCCGAACTGGGTGATGATCGCCTGCTCCGCTTCGTTAACCACGAAGAGGCTGGCCATGCCGATAACAATCAGGGCCGCTATGACCACAAAGAAAACGGGTGCTTTCATTATTTTGCCCCTCCTTCCAACGACTTGCGCAGTGGCAGCAGCGGCAGCAGGCCCCCGCTTTTTTCGTCCATGACGTAGATCTCATCCAGGCGGGGCAGAACTTCTTCGAGGGTTTCCAGGTGGATCCTGCGCCGGGTGACGTTCGGGGCCTTGCGGTATTCGGTCAGCAGGGCCTGAAACCGGTTGGTCTCGCCTCGCGCCTTGTTGATGCGCTCAACCGCGTAGCCTTCGGCTTCCTGCAGCGCCTGCTTCGCCTCACCGCGGGCGCGCGGCACTTCGCGGTTGAACTGCTCGCGGGCCTGAAAGATCAGGCTTTCCTTCTGCTGTTCCGACTCATTGACCTCGTTGAAGGCCGCCTTGACCGGATCGGGCGGGGTCACGTCCTGGAACTTGACGGTGACGATACGCACACCGATGTCGTAGTTGTTAAGCGTTGCCTGCAGGTTCTGCTCGATCTGTCCGGCCAGCAGGGCACGCTCGGTGGTGAGGACCTCGGTGACGTTGGCGTTGCCGATCGCCTTGCGCACCATCGCCTCGGCGATGTCGCGCACCGTTCCGACCGGATCCTTGATGCGAAAAATGAATTTGAACGGGTCGGCGATCTGGAACTGTACGATCCATTCGACGTCGCTGACGTTGAGATCGCCGGTCAGGGTAAGCGACTCCTCCTCCAGCCCTTTCTTGGTGTAGGTCGTGCGCACGTCGGGGGTTACCGTGCGAAAGCCGAACTCCTCTTTCATGACCCGGCCGGTCGGAACCAGGTAGACCCGCTCGATACCGAAGGGGAGTTTGAAGTGCAGTCCCGGCTCGGCGTAGCTCGAAAACTCGCCGAAACGCAGCACCACCCCGGTCTCCTCGGTGTCGACCTCGTACATGCTGCTGTAACCGCCGACAATGATCAAAAAGACCACGATCAGCAGCGGCAAAACGCCCTTTTGCGGGCCGAGCTTGTTCTTGAGATGATTCTTGATCTCGATGACCTTCTTTTCAAGCTCATCGGGTCCATTTCCCCAGTCCTGCATAGAGCCTCCCTGTAAGGTTGTGATTGCAAGTGAGTATAAGGCTAAAGTTGAAGCTTATCAGGTTATTGCACCAATCCAAAGCCTACCGTCGGGTTCTGGAAATGATTCGCATCTTTCGACGCGTACTCAGCGCGATCTCTGCCGGGGCTTGCCGCCGCCGGCGGTTTTTCTGCCGGGGGACGACGGCTTTGCCTTGTTGCCCTGCGGCTTGGCCCGTTGCGGGGTCCGCATCGGACGCCGTGCGGGTTCGGCGGGGCGCTCGGGGGCCGGTACGTTGTAGTCGAAGCCATCCACGCGACGGCGCTCAAGCTGGGTACCGAGGACCCGTTCGATGGTCCGCACCATCACTCCGTCCTCATCGGTGATCATGGTAAAGGCATCGCCGCTGCGGGCGGCGCGGCCGGTACGGCCGATGCGGTGGATATAGGCCTCAGGTGTGTCGGGGATGTCGAAATTGACCACGTGCGAGATCTGCGACACGTCGATGCCGCGGGCGGCGATGTCGGTCGCCACCAGGATCTGGTAGCTGCCGTCGCGAAAGCCGTCCAGGGCCGACTGGCGCCGTGACTGGGAGAGGTTGCCCTGCAGCGAAGCCGCCCGGTAACCGCTCTTTTCCAGCTTCTCGCCGAGCCGCTTGGCCCGGTGCTTGGTGCGGGTGAAGACCAGCACCGATTCGGTATCGGTGTGCTCGAGCAGCTTCAGCAGCAGGTCGGTCTTGAGGTGCTGGGGGACCGGGTAGAGGGCATGGCTGACCGTTACGGCCGGGGCGACGGTGTCGATTTGCACCGTCTCCGGGTTGCTGAGAACTTCTTCGGCCAGGTGCCGGATCTCCTTCGGCATGGTCGCCGAAAAGAGCAGGGTCTGGCGCTTGACCGGCAGGCATTTGATGATTCGGCGGATGTCCGGCAGAAAGCCCATGTCGAACATGCGGTCGGCCTCGTCGAGCACCAGCACGTCGACCTGGCTCAGGTCGATGGTCGACTGCTTGATATGGTCGAGCAGGCGCCCCGGGCAGGCGACGACGATCTCGGCCCCTTTTTTGAGCTTGGTGACCTGCGGGTTGATGCCGACCCCGCCGTAGATGGTGACGCTGCGCAGGCCGCTCTGCTGGCCCAGCTGGCTGAGCGAGACGTGGATCTGCTCGGCCAGTTCGCGGGTGGGGGCGACGATCAGGGCGCGCACGCAGCCGCGCTTGCCGTTCATCAACTGGTGCAGGATCGGCAGGCCGAAGGCCGCGGTTTTGCCGGTGCCGGTCTGCGCCAGTCCCATGACATCGCGGTGTTTCATGATTTTGGGGATCGCCTGCGCCTGGATCGGGGTCGGCTGGGTAAAACCGGCGGCAGCGATGCCGGCGGCGATCTTCGGGTGGAGATTGAAACTGTTGAAATCCATATATTCCTTATCTGGTAAGCCGGTCCGATTGGGATGATTTTGACTGTAACAAGAGAATTCGACGTTTACGGACAGGCTGCAATAAAAAAGCTCCAGAAAATTCCGGAGCCTTGAAGAACGTCTTTTCAATTCTGGAACAGCGGTGTTCTGTTGTTGTCCGCGCAAGTATTAGGAGGTCGGCAACAATAATCGTGATCATATCAGGTCGAGGGAGGAAAAGTCAAGACTGTCGAGGTGGGATTGTACCCCCCCCCCTGAAAGCGTACTTTGAAATGGTGTGAGGATTTTCAGCTTCGAGTCGCGCTTTACCAGTCGGATAATGCAATGAGTCCGGGGACAGCAAATTCGAGGGCTCTGGGACAACCAAGGAAAAGCGAGCTTGCTGACGTTTGTTTGAAAAGCGCGATTGCTTCAAGCTCATTGCGGAGGGGGGGCGAAACCACCTGAAGTTGAGGGGGAGGCCGTTCTTGGCTAAGGCAGTCAAGAACGGCCTGTTTGGGAATTCGAAATTTATTGCTTGCCGATCAGAGCGTATTCATCTTTGTCCAGCATATTGTCTTTGTTGGCGTCGGCAGCTTCGAATATAGCCGTCAGCATTTCTGCGTCTTGAGCCTCTTCTTTGCTGACCTGGCTGTCTTTATTGACATCCATTTTTTCGAAGGTCGGTAATGGTGTTTCCGTGGATGCCAAGGCGATACCGGAAAGCATCAAAGCAGAAGCAACACACAAACTGATGTTACGCAGCATCTTTTTCATTTTTGATCTCCTTTGTTAAGTTTGGCCTGCTTATTCTCGTAAGGTCTTCGTTGATGCATTCGCAAAAAGTCTTGCGATGGCTAAGCAAAAATTTCGACCGACAAGGCCTGGTGTTTTTTCGGGGGCGAAGGCCTACATCAGGTAGGTCGAGGTCCTGAAAAAACACCGTAACGCCGTAGGGCGGACTTTTTGCGACGCCATCTTCGTTGTCTTGCTTGAAATGTGTAGATAGCACTGCCTGTGCCAATTTGTGTTTTTCATGCAAATTCAATGCGTTGGTCTTTCTGCGCTGTTAACATTTGGTAAATAAGGCGTCAGAACCCTCGAATCTGTCCCCAAAAACCGACCCTGAATCCCGGGACGAAAGCTAAGTTGCAGATATTACGTATTTATAAAGCGTCGCCAAGTGGTGACGTTTTAATGTGTTGTTTTTTAGTGTTTGCTTTTTTTGGCAAAGACGTGAGGGAGGTCCGGCATATTTGGGGAAGGGGATTTATCTACAGAAAGCCCTTTGGTTAGGGTGCCGCAAGAATACCCACGTAACCTGCCTTTGCCTCTATAGGCTGATTCAACACAATGAACCGGAAACCAAATTATGGCCTCAACAGGTTGGGTAATCAAAAAGGCAAAATTTAGGGGATCCAAATTTTTAATTGACAGCATGCAGCGTTCTAGCTTAATGTTTATTTGCCTTGCTTAATGTGCGCAGTTTTTTAATTCGAGGGAACTGCCATATCCGTTTTGGGGCCTGCCGCCATACCCAACCGGCGTTTAATTTCCCTCACTTACCCCCCCCACACAAATAAATGAATAACGATTTCACTCCTGCCCAAGGAGTTGATTCCGGTCTGGCTTGCCTTGTGCTGCTGGCCCGGTTTTTCGAGCTGCCGGCTGATAGCGATCAGTTGCGCCACGAGTTTGGCCAGTCCGGGCAAACCTTCGGCGTCACCGAAATTCTGCGTGCCGCCAAACAGCTTGGGTTGAAAGCCGGGACGACTAGAACCACCTGGGCGAAGCTGACCAGCATGCCGCTCCCAGCCGTGGCAACCTTCGGCGATGACAGGTTCGTCGTACTGGCAAAGATTGACGGTAACCGCGCGTTGTTGCACGACCCCGCGCAAGATCGACCGATCATCCTCACTCGAGAAGAGTTCGAGAAAAACTGGAGCGGCGGACTGATTCTGTTCACGCGCCGGGCCGGGCAACGTCAGGAGGATCGTCGCTTCGATTTCTCCTGGTTCATCCCCGCCATCGTCAAATACCGAAAATTTCTTGGAGAGGTATTGCTCGCCTCTTTCTTCATCCAACTCTTCGCTCTCCTCACCCCCTTGTTTTTCCAGGTCGTGGTCGACAAGGTGCTGGTACACAAGGGGATGACCACCTTGCAGGTGCTGGGCATCGGCATGATCGCCTTAGCTCTGTTCGAGGTGATTCTCTCGGGGTTGCGCACCTACCTTTTTAGCCACACTTCCTGCCGCATTGACGTGGGACTCGGCGCCCAGATGTTTCGCCATCTGCTGCGCCTGCCCCTGAGCTATTTCGAAGCTCGCCGGGTCGGCGACTCAATTGCCCGGGTACGCGAGCTGGAGAACATCCGCAATTTCCTTACCAGTTCCAGCGTCACCGTGGTCATCGATCTCTTTTTCACCGTCGTGTTTATCGCCGTGATGTTCTACTACAGTCCGCTCCTCACTTGGATTGTGCTGGGTTCGCTCCCCTGCTACATCTTGCTCTCACTGTTGATCACTCCCCGCATCCGCTCCCGGCTCAATGAAAAATTTAACCGGGGCGCCGAAAACCAAGCATTTCTGGTTGAAGCCGTCTCCGGCATAGAGACGCTCAAGGCGATGGCGGTGGAACCGGCGATGCAACGACGCTGGGAAGAACAGTTGGCCGGCTACATCCGTGCCGGGTTTCGTTCCGGCCATCTCAACAACATTGCCGGCCAGATCGCCGGCCTGGTCAACAAACTTACCACTATTGCCATCATCTGGGCCGGCGCTTATCTGGTCATGGGCGCCCGACTCACCATCGGTCAACTGGTCGCTTTCAATATGCTGGCGGGCCGGGTCAGTGGCCCGGTCCTGCGCCTGGTTCAGCTCTGGCAGGAATTCCAACAAGCCGGCATTTCAGTACAGCGAATCGGCGACATTCTCAACACCCGCCCGGAACCCGCCTTCAACCCCAACCGGGCGACCCTGCCGACCATCGCCGGTCAAGTCATTTTCGACCAGGTCGGTTTCCGCTACCGACCAGACACCCCCGAGGTCCTGCGAAAACTCTCCCTTGAAGTGGCGCCGGGACAGACCATCGGTCTGGTTGGGCGCTCAGGCTCGGGAAAGAGCACCATCACCAAGCTCATCCAACGCCTGTATGTTCCTGAAAGCGGCCGCGTCCTCATAGACGGCGTCGATCTGGCACAAATTGATCCGACCTGGCTGCGCCGTCAGATCGGGGTGGTGCTCCAGGAAAATTTTCTTTTCAACCGTTCCGTTCGTGAAAATATCGCCCTGGCCGACCCCGCTATTCCCATGGAGCGGGTGATTCAGGCGGCCAAGCTCGCCGGCGCCCACGATTTCATCCTCGAAATGCCGGAAAGCTACGACACCCTGGTTGGCGAGCACGGCTGCTCATTGTCTGGCGGTCAACGTCAGCGTATCGCCATCGCCCGCGCCCTGGTCACAAATCCGCGCATTCTGATTTTCGACGAAGCGACCAGCGCCCTCGATTACGAGTCGGAACACATTATCCAAAAAAACATGGCGCGGATCAGCAAGGGGCGGACCGTCATCATCATTGCCCACCGCCTCTCCACCGTGCGCGCCACCGATCGAATTTTCGTCATCGACAAGGGACAGATTGTCGAAAGTGGTGCGTATCAAGAACTTTTACACCAGGGGGGCGCCTTTGCCCAGCTCCACCGCCACCAGGAGGGGATTCATGCCGTCGCCTGACCGCCGGTTCGGCATCCCCGGTTGGATGCGGACGATTCTCCACCACTTCACAGTATTTCGCGCCGCTTGGCGCGAGGATCGAAAAGCCGAAGCGCCGCTGCTGCCACAAGGCCGGGAGGTCGAATTCTTGCCGGCCGTCCTTGAAATTCAGCACGCGCCACCCTCGCCCATCGGACGAGCCGTGGTCTGGACCATTGTTTTGCTCTTCATCGCGGGCGTAGTCTGGGCCGGCGTCGGCAAGATCGACATCGTCGCCGTCGCCAGGGGGCGCATCGTTCCCGGCGGATACACCAAAACCATCCAGCCATTAGAGAGCGGGATTGTCACGGTGATCCACGTCCAAAACGGGCAACCGGTAAAAAAAGGCGATGTCCTGATCGAGCTTGACCCGACGGTCAGCGGGGCCGACCGCGAACGGATTGAAAACGATTACCGATCAGCCCAGGTGGATCTCGCCCGGCTCAAGGCTCTCATGCTGGGGCGGGAAGACCTGAAATCACCCAACGGGGTTGATCCCACCTATGTCGCCCTGCAACAACGGCTGTTGCGAGACCAGCTCCGTGAATTCAACGCACGCATCGCAGCAGCCGAACGGGTTGTGGCGCAACGGCGATCAGCCATCAAAGGCATCGAAGCCGACCTGAGTCGCCTGGAGCAAATCCTTCCCATCATCACCCACCGTGCTGAGTCTTTTCGTGAACTGTATGCCCAGGGGCATGGCTCACGCCTTGAAGCGGACGAAACGGAGCGGGAGCGCATCGAACGGGTGCAAGAGCTGGCCGCCGGCATGCAGCGACTGGCTCAGGAAGAATCCGCCCTGGTTGAGGCCCAAAAGACTCAGGAAGTTATCGTGGCTGAATTTCACAAAAACACCCAGGCCCAACTGGCTGATCTCGAAACCCGAACCCAGGCCATGGGTCAGGAACTGGTCAAAGCGAAGCACGCCGACCAGCGCCAACGCCTGACGGCCCCGGTAGATGGTACGGTTCAGCAGTTGGCTGTGCATACCATTGGCGGCATCGTCACCCCAGCCCAGCCGCTCATGGTGATCGTTCCGGATGAAGATCGACTGGAAGTTGAGGCCTGGGTCGGAAACCAGGATATCGGTTTCGTCGACGCCGAACAGAAGGCAGAAATCAAGGTCGATGCTTTTCCATTTACCCGCTACGGCATTATTGACGGGGAAATCGTCTCTCTTTCCAAGGATTCCATTCTTATCGAGGAGGTGGGCTATGTCTACGCGGCGCGGGTGAAAATGGCCAAGACGAACATGCAAGTTGAACACGGCCGGACCGTTAATCTTTCTCCCGGGATGGATGTTGCGGTGGAGATCAAAACGGGGGAGCGAAGGTTAATTGAGTTTTTGTTGAGCCCGGTGCTTAAGGCGGTTGGGGAGAGTGGTAGGGAGCGGTGAGTAGAAATGTCTCTTATTTATGAGGGTGAAATGACGAAAAAGGTAGAGAATCATCCATTGTTTACAATAAGTCCGTCATTGGGGCTTTATTTGATTTTTATGATTTTAATATTTTTGCTTATTTTACCTTTTTTTGTTTTTTATGTGACATTGCCAGTATTGACAACTGGTTTATACGAAGCTGTATGGCCTGTCAATAATCAAATTGTTGAAGAAAAAATGCATTTATTTTACATATCCTTTGTTTTTTATATTTGTTTGCCAACTCTTATTCCGCAATTTAGAGTTGGGACATACTCATTTTATGATGAAAGAATGGAAATAAAAAGTTTTTTAACAAGAAAGAATTATGTTATCAAATATGATAATGCCCATGTTTTGATTTACTCTAACAGAAGAATAGTTATCTCAGAGAATCACGTTCCTGGATGGTTTGACAATCCAATTAAACACATAATAAATGAATATTTTGTTGGATTTATCATGATCTTATTTCCATTTTATTATGAAGATAGTTCAAATCTTAAAACCGCAATAGAGTTGCTTAAACAGAAATCGGCGAGTTTTTCTATAAAATGAAAAAGGAGGAATAATGTCTGAAGCTACTAATACTGCCAGTTTGATGGTTGATGGTGCAACTTTTATTAATGGCGCGACTAAATCAGCGGCTGGACTTGTGATTGAGAACGCAATAAAGTCAGGGGAGGTTGTCACTGGCATAAAGGTTCTTTCTGCCACGGCTGCTGTTGGTGGATTGGCGCTGGGGATCGTTGCAGATTTGACAATTAATGATGAGTCTGTGCCTCAGGCTATAGTTTCTCAAGTCGGGGCAGCAATTGCAGGTGGTACTGCTATTGCGATTGTTTCGTTGCTTAGCGGTGGAAACATTTTGCTGGGTGTAGCTGCTGGCTCTGCGGCTGCTTACTACACAAACAATGCTATCGATGGCTATTTTGAGTCGCCAGACGCAGTGGATGGCGCTGGTTCTTTGGGGACACTTTATCCAGACCCTGAAACTGCTGCCGCTGCCATTGGTCGTGCCGCTGGTGCCGGCAGTGACGGCGCCACTCTCGCACCACCCCCTCCCCGCCGCGACCCCCTGGTTCTCGACCTCGACGGCGACGGACTGGAATTCACCAGTTTGGCCGACAGTCAGGCCATGTTCGATCTGACCGGCGACCAGTTCGCCACACGCACGGCTTGGCTCAAGGGAGACGACGGCTTTCTGGTGTTGGACAAGAACGCCGACGGATTCATCAACGACATCAATGAACTCTTTGGCAGCGCCACCGAAGGCGGGTTTTCCGAGCTTAGCGCTTTCGACTCCAACGCCGACGGCCGGATTGACGCTGGGGATACTGTCTTCGCCGACCTCAAAGTCTGGCAGGATTTCAACGGTGACGGCGTCAGCCAGGCTGAGGAACTCCATTCCCTCACCGATCTCAACATCCAAAGCATTAGCCTGGCGAGCACCGCCTTGGCCAATCCCGTCACCGACGCACATCTGGTGTCGGAAGGCTCCTTTACTCGTACCGACGGCACCACCGGGCAGGTAGGCGAAGTTCTGTTCGCGACTGATCCCACTCTTTCCAGTTTTGTCGGCCAAGTAGAAATTTGTGAAGACATCGCGACACTGCCTGACATCAAAGGCTATGGTCATATGACCGATCTGCATATCGCCATGGCTCTCGATCCGGCGCTGCAAGAGACGGTGGCTCAGGCCGTCGCCAACCTCAACAATCAGGATTTTATCGCCGCCTTCGAGCAGGTGCTTTACCAGTGGGCCGGCGTGAACGACATCACACTGACCGAAATCGACCCGAACGCCCTACTGACCGCCAACAATGGCGCCGTCACCTTTGCCCGTGCCGGGGTCACCCTGACCCTTGAGCAACTCGGTGTCATCCAAGCCTACTCGGGCCTTGACGTGCTGCGCATCGGCGATGGCCAATGGACTTCTGGTGGTGTGACTCAGACAAGCGGAGCGTTATATCAAAAGGCGTGGGACAGCCTGTACCGTAATCTTCTTGTCAAATTCGCCGTCGCCAGTGGCTACTTGGACGACATGCTACCGGGGCTCGGTTATGATCCCACCACCGACCTGCTCAGCGTCGGTTTGGATACGACTGCCAGCGCTGTTTCGATCCATGGCGTGCCCCTCCTGCAACTCTTCAACGCCACCGATCCGAATACTATTACCAAAGGACTCCTTACCGAACTGACCTTGCAGGAAATCGACTCGACGACCCGCCAATCGTTCAAAGAACTTTTCGGCAGCTTCATCGGTATCGGCTTCGCAGGAGATTTTGCCAATCTCTACGACAACCCCCTATTCAAAATGCTCGGCATCGCCACAACCGGCTCAGCCGCAACTGACACTATGAACGGCACTACTGGAGACGACATTCTGATTTCCCTCGGTGCCAACGACACCCTGCACGGAAATGGCGGCAACGATGTTGTGGATGGAGGAGAAGGCGACGACCAGATTTACGGCGACGACGGGGACGATACCCTGCTCGGTCAAGCGGGCATGGATACTCTATATGGTGGGAATGGGAATGATTCGCTGTATGGGGGCGAA
Source organism: Trichloromonas sp. (assembly GCF_041583255.1). Lineage (NCBI taxonomy): Bacteria > Pseudomonadati > Thermodesulfobacteriota > Desulfuromonadia > Desulfuromonadales > Trichloromonadaceae > Trichloromonas > Trichloromonas sp. Next base: position 10,410 of record NZ_JBFHGD010000117.1, read on the forward strand.
GGCGACGACAAGCTGTACGGCGGCAACGATCAGGATACCCTTGATGGTGGCGTAGGAAACGATGTGCTTGACGGCAACTCCGGGAACGACCAACTTTTCGGTGGTGAGGGGGACGACAAGCTCTATGGCAGCGAGGGCAACGATCTGTTGGATGGCGGAGTGGGTAACGACTACCTGGAGGGCGGTATCGGCAACGATCGTTACCTGTTCGGTATCGGCAGCGGACAGGATACGTTGAGGGATTACGACAGCACGGCGGGCAATACGGATA
>NZ_JBFHGD010000118.1:0-10472 GCF_041583255.1 Trichloromonas sp.
CATTTCCAGCTCCAGGGCGGCCTGCCCTTCGTAGCTGACCTTTGAGCGCAAGCCGATCAGGGCGGCAACACCGTCGAACAGGCGACCGCAGCTCGAGGTCAGCGGCGCGTTGATCCCCCTTTCGATCATCTTCAGCAGAATCGCCCGCTCCTTTTCGCTTATCCCCGCGAATGCGGGCAGATCAGGCAACTCGTCCCCGTAGGCCTGCACCAGGTAGCTCAATGCCATGCGCAGCGGCTCGCGGGTGGCGGCATCGCCGCCGGGCATGGGCGCATAGCGGAAATGGCCGAGACGGGTAAACGACCGGTAGCCGCCGGAAAGAAACTCCCCTCCCCAGATGTTGCCGTCCGTACCAAAGCCGATGCCGTCGAAGATCAGCCCGAGCACCTCCCCTTCGAGCCCGTGCTCGGCCATACAACTGGCCAGGTGGGCGTGATGGTGCTGCACCGCGATCTTGCGCACGCCCGGCAACTCATCGGCGAACCGGCTCGAATAGTAGTCGGGATGCTGGTCGTGGGCGACGATCGCCGGCTCGATTGCGAACAATTCTTTAAGATGACCGATGGTCCTGGCGAAGGAGTCATAGACCTCGAGGTTTTTCAGGTCGCCGATGTGCTGACTCAAGAAGGCCCGGTCGTCCCGGGTCAGGCAGACGGTGTTTTTCAGCTCGGCCCCGAGGGCCAGCACCGGCAGCTGGGATTTCGGCAGAAAGACCCCGCGCGGCACATAGCCACGGGAGCGGCGCAGCAGCAGCGGGCGACCGGCCATGACCCGGGCGATGCTGTCGTCGGTTCGGGTGTGAATGGCGCGGTTATGGGTGAGAAAGCAGTCGGCGATCCCCCCGAGCCGCTGCTGCGCTTCGGTGTCCTCGAAAGCGATCGGCTCATCGGAAAGGTTGGCGCTGGTCATCACCAGGGCGGGGAACTCCTGCAGCAGCAGGTGATGCAGCGGGGTGTAGGGGAGCATGATGCCGAAATAGCGGTTGCGCGGGGCGACCAGCTGCGACAGGGGCTGATCCTCTTTCTGCCGCAGCAGCACAATCGGCCGCTCAGGACCCGCAAGCAGGCGACGCTCGGTATCGTCGATATCGACCAGAATCTCAGCTTCGGCCAGGCCTCGAACCATCAGGGCGAAAGGCTTCTCGTCCCGCACCTTGCGCCGGCGCAGTTCGGCTACCGCCGCGTCGTTGCCGGCATCGACCGCCAGGTGATACCCGCCGAGCCCTTTGACGGCGACGATCTTCCCCGCCTTCAGGGCGTCAACTGCGGCGGCCAGCGGCTCGGACGCGGCCAAAGTGAGGCCGCCAGCGTCGAACAGGTAGAGCTGCGGCCCGCAAACAGCACAGGCATTGGGCTGGGCGTGGAAACGACGCGAGGCGGGGTTCTCGTACTCCCGAAGACAATCGGGACACATGGGGAAGGCGGCCATGGTGGTGTTTGGACGGTCGTAGGGGATGGCGGTGACGATGGTGTAGCGGGGTCCGCAGTTGGTGCAGTTGATAAACGGATAGCGGTAGCGGCGGTCGCCGGGATTGAACAGCTCGGCCAGGCAGTCGGGACAGACGTAGGTATCGGGCGAAACCTGGGCGGTCCTTTCGAGCGCAGAATCGCTGGCCGCTATGACAAAGGCGGCGGCGCCCAGAGAGGGGATTTCACCGCTTTCGAAACGGGAGATCGACGCCAGCGGCGGAAGTTCTTCGCGCAGGCCGCGCATAAACCGCTCCAGGGATTCAGCCTCCCCTTCGGCCTCGATCAGCACCCCCCGGCTGTCATTGCGCACCCAGCCGGACAGCCCGCAGGCGACTGCCAGCTGGTAAACGAATGGACGAAAGCCGACCCCTTGAACAATCCCTTCGATGCGAATGGTTTTACGCAGCACAGTTCCCCTTTCCGGCCTCGCCCCTCGATGCAGTCCTGTCTCTTTTACCATCGATCTTCCGAACAAGGCAATGTTCTCAATGAAATTCACGTGTGCGATGTCAGGGGCCGTGTCGGGAAAAAAAATGCCCCGTTCCAAGGAGGGGTAGGAACGGGGCAAAGGCCCTTGGGGAAGGGCAAACTGTGTTGGTAAAAAGGTTACTTGGCGATCACCTGCGCCCAGGCCGGAACCTGGTCTATCACCACGTCGAACATTGGAATCACCAGGGCGTAGGTCAGCAGCACGGTGAGCACGATGCCGATCACGTTGAGACCGAAACCGCTGCGAACCATCTGCGGGATGGTGACGTAACCCGAGCCGAAGACGATGGCGTTGGGCGGCGTCGCCACCGGCAGCATGAAGGCGCAGGAGGCGGCGATGGCGGCCGGCACGACCAGCAGCAGCGGGTTCTGGCCGAGGCCGATGGCGACCGCAGAGAGGATCGGCATGACCATGGCCGCGGTGGCGGTGTTGGAGGTCAGCTCGGTCAGGAAAATGATCAGGGTGGTTACCGCGATGATCAGGACCAGGATCGGCGCGTGCTCCAGCAGGCTGACCTGGCTGCCGATCCAGGTGGCCAGGCCGGTGACCTTGAAACCTTCGGCCATGGCGAGACCGCCGCCGAAGAGAATCAGCACGCCCCAGGGCATTTTCGACGCCCAGTGCCAGTCCATGACGAAGGTGTTTTTCTTCAGGTTGATCGGGATCAGAAAGAGGAGCAGGGCGCCGGTCATGCCGATTGCGGCATCGGTCACCATTTTCGGATCGGGGAAGAGAAAGCCGAGTTGCTGGCGGAAAATCCAGGCCAGGGCGGTGAAAACGAAGACCACCGCGGTCCAGCGCTCGCCGGCATTCATGGAGCCCATCGCTTTGAGCTCGGCGTTGATCAGGGCGCGCCCCCCCGGCACCTTCTTCAGCTTCATGGGATTGGCGAACTTGGTCAGCCACAGCCAGCACAGCGGCAGCAGGATCAGCACCAGGGGAACCCCTACCATCATCCAGCGGGCGAAGGTAATCTCGTAGCCGTAGGTCTTCATCAGGTAGCCGGCCAGCACGGTGTTCGGCGGGGTGCCGATCAGGGTGGCCACACCGCCGATCGAAGCGGCATAGGCGATTCCCAGCATCAGGTTGAGGCCGAAAGCGAAGTTCTCAGGCGAAAAATCGATTTCCTTGTCGAGCCCCTCCTTTTTCCCTTCCTCGATGACGTGGCTGATGATGGCCAGGCCGATCGGCATCATCATGACCGCGGTGGCGGTGTTGGAAACAAACGCCGACAGGGCTGCAGTGGCGACCATGAAACCGAAAATCAGCCGGCCCGGAGAAAACCCGACCGCCTTGACGATATTCATGGCGATCCGCCGATGCAGGTTCCAGCGCTGCATCGCCAGAGCCAGGATAAAGCCGCCCATGAACAGGAAGATCAGGTGGTTCGCATAAGGCGCCGTCGCCTTCTGGGTGCTGGAGATATTGAGCAGCGGAAAGAGGGCTATCGGCAGCAGGCTGGTGGCCGGAATCGGAATCGATTCGCACATCCACCAGGTCGCCATCAGCAGGGCCACGGCGGCCATTTTCTGGGCCACGGGCTCCATCCCAGCGGGGGTCGGCACCAGCAGCATGAGCAGGAAGAGAGCCGGACCGAGGAGCAGGCCGATTTTCTGCCGGTTGGTATATTCGCGCGGCTCCCCTTCTTGAACCCCGTCAGGGCCTGTCTGCAAACGCTGGTTATGTTCGGCAGGGGCTTCGTCGATTTCGTCGGCCAGGTCAACCTCCTGTTCCCGGTTGCCTACCTGAAACTGCAGATGCTTCCCCTTCAACCCGCGAAGCAACGCCCTGGGGTCCATAAGAAACAGACGTTTGGTTTCATCATGCCATTCCCAGAGTCGATTAATCCCTGCTGCAATCATGCTGCTCTCCTTTTTTTATCAGGCCTTTACAAACATTTTCAACAAATCACCCGGAGCAAGAGAGCAACAGCGATGCCAAACCGGCGACATGTATACAGCAGATCAAGCCAAGAGGAAAATTACGTTTGATATTCTCGCCACTTGAAATGATTAAAAAATGCAACAAAGGTAGAATAACGTTATAAACCTGTCGCTGGACAATTCGGTGGCAACAAAAAAGGTGGCCGAAAACGGCCACCTTTTTTCATATGCGGTGAATTTTAACCACCAGGGCGCAAACAGATTGCCCGCGTCGTCAGGCCTCTTCGACCAGCTGGTACTTTTCGAGTTTATAGCGCAGCGTTCCGCGGGGCACGTTCAGCATTCGCGCAGTTTTGGCCACGTTGCCGCCGGTAATGCTGAAGGCCTTGCCGATCAGGTCTTTTTCGATCTGGCCGACGAAATCTTCGAGATGAATCCCCTCGGGCGGGATTTCAAAGGAGAAGCCCGCCTCCCGCCGGGGGGCGTCGCCCCAGATTTCCTTGGGCAGCCCGTCGGGCTTGATGACCTCGCCATTGTACATGATGCAGATGCGCTCGACCACGTTGCGCAGTTCGCGGACATTGCCGGGCCAGTGATAGCGGATCAGCAGGTCGAGGGCGTCGCGGGAGACTTCGCGTATCCGCTTGTTGAACTCGCGGCTGAAACGCTTGATAAAGTAATCGAGCAGCGGCGGAATATCTTCACGCCGGTCCCGCAGCGGCGGCAATTGAATGGGAAAGACATTGAGCCGGTAATAGAGATCCTCGCGAAACTGCTTTTCATCGATGGCCGTCTTCAGGTTGCGGTTGGTGGCCGCGACGACTCGCGCGTCGATATCGATATTGCGCGTTCCTCCCAGACGGCGGATCTTGCGGTCTTCGAGCACCCGCAGCAGTTTGACCTGCAGGCTCATATCCATCTCGCCGATCTCGTCAAGAAAGACGGTGCCGCCGCAGGCTTCTTCAAACAGGCCGATTTTACGAGTCTTGGCATCGGTAAAGGCCCCCCGTTCATGGCCGAAGAGTTCGGACTCGAGCAGGTTGAAGGGGAGCGAACCGCAGTTGATTTCGATGAACGGCCGCCCCTTGCGCGGGGACAGGTCGTGAATGGCCCGCGCCACCAGTTCCTTGCCGGTGCCGCTCTCGCCAGTGATCAGGACCGTGGCCGTCTCGTGCTTAGCGACCTCGCGAACCTGCCGGTAGACCTGCAGCAGGGCCGGGCTGGACCCGACCATGTCGACGGATTCTGGCAGCCCCTTCCCTTCGCGACGCAGGTGCCGGACTTCGCGCCGCAGGCTCTGGGTTTCGAGGGCCAGCTTGACAATCAGCCGGATGGCATCGGCCTTGAACGGTTTCTTGATGTAGTCGTAGGCCCCCATCTTGAGAGCTTCGACGGCGCTCTCGACGGTACCGTAGCCGGTAATGATGATAACCAGGACATCCGGGTCGACTTCCTTCAGGGCGGCCAGCACGTCGAGACCGCTCTTGGCGCCCAGGTTGAGATCGAGCAGCACCAGGTCGACCTCTTCGTCGCTGACCTGGCGGACGGCCTCTTCGCCGCTGGCGGTGGAAAACGGACGGTAGCCGTCTTCGGCGAGAATCCGCTCGAGGTTCTCGCGGATGAAGGCTTCGTCGTCAACAATCAGGATCTTTTCCATGCAGCCCCCTGGAAAAGGACAGTCAGTGTCCTTCTATGCAATCAATGGTAGGCGTTGCGAAACAGGAAGGCAATCACAAAATGGTGAAAATTCGCCACGTGGTCTGCATGAACCCGATTAAAGCCGAAAAAAAGGCGACATTCAGCCGCGCGGCTGGGTGGAATCGAGGGGGAGAGAGACAGTGAAGAGGGTACCCTGATCCGGAACGCTTTCCGCTTCGATCCGTCCGCCATGATCGGAAATAACGTTATGGGTGATCGAAAGGCCCAGCCCGGTCCCTTCCCCTTTATTGGTGTAGAACGGCTCGAAGATCAGCGGCAGCCGCTCACACGGGATGCCAATACCGGTATCCCTAACCCGCACCTGCACTTCGTCAGCAACCACGGCGGCCTTCACTTCAAGGGTGCCGCCACCGGGCATGGCATCGAGGGCGTTGGTGAAGAGGTTGAGAAAGGCCTGCTTAAGCCGGCCGGGGTCGTTAGGGAACGGCGGCAGGGGCTCGGCGATGTCGGTGACCAGTTCGACGCCGCTGCGCTGGCATTGCTTGCTGATCAGGAACAGGGTTTCGCGCAGGACGACACCGACATCGCCGTCTTCAAGGCGCGCCGGCGGCAGCGAAGCGAAGTTCAGCAGCTCGTTGACCAGCCCCTCGAGCCGCTCCATCTCCTGCAGCGCCCGGCGGATCAGGTCCTGGTCGGCAGGGTGGGACAGCAGCCGGTCATGAAGCTCATCCAGCAGCAGGCTGATGCCGGTCAGGGGGTTGCGTACTTCGTGGGCGATCCCGGCCGAAAGGCGCCCGAGCGAGGCCATCCGCTCCATCCTGGCCATGCGTTTGCGCAACTCGACCCGCTCGGTAATTTCCTCGATGGTCAGGATTCGGCCTTCTTTGCCTCCGGAAACCAGCGGCAGCAGGGCCAGCCTGAAGACCAGCGGCTTCCCCGCCGACTCGACATTGAGATAAGTGTTCCAGCGCTCTATCTCTGTTCGCGCCAGTCCTTCGATGAGCACCTTGTGCATCTGGGGCCAACGGGCGAACGCATCATCCAGCGCCATCGCCGCGCTAAGGGGTTCGGTGCCGAGGATCCTGGCGGCCGGACCATTGAGCGAGGTGATCCGGTTGCTGCCGTCGAGGGTCAGCAGCCCGATTTCGACATTTTCAAATATCGTCTCTTTGAAATTCCGTTCCCGGAGGATTTCCTGCCGCGAACGGCTGAGATCATCCAGCGTCTTGAGCAGCCGCTCCTGGCGATCGTTAAGTTCCTGGGCCATGACGTTGAAGGAGGTGGCAAGCTCCCCAACCTCGTCCCGCGAAGAGACGTTGACCCGGGTCGCCAGATCCCCCCGTGACATTTCCTTGGTTCCGTCGATCAGGTTGAGCAGGGGGTCGGTGATGCTCCGTGACAACAGGTAGGCGGCGGCGATGACCAGCAGCGCGGTGACCATGATCATCGCCATCGACCCGCTGACAAAGCGGGTGATCTCGCGGCGGATGACCTCGGATGCGGACATGGCGGCGGCATGAAACTGGGTCACCTCGGCACCTATGGTGACTCCGCCGAAAACCTGTTTTGCCACCTGCTCTCCGGGCGCGAACCAGATCGGCGCGTAGGCCATGATCTTCTGCGCCCCGCCGATATTGGTCACGTCGGCAACGCCGGAATTCCCCTGCATGACCTCCCTGGCAACGACCGGGTAGTTGGCATGGATGAAACCGGCGTGCCGCAGGTTGAAGGGAATGACTCCCTGCTCGACCAGTTCCGGCGGGGTTTCGGCCGTATAGGGGGGAACCAGGCGGCCGTCGCGGTCGAGACCGCGGATATCCCAGAACTTGGGATGGGCAATCATCCAGCCGTCGCCGTCAAACATGAACGCGTAGTTGCCGCTGTCGTACGACGGAAAGACCGTGAAATGCGGCTCTTCCGGAACGATGTGCTGGGTGAATTCCATCAGGTGGCGATGGTCGAGGGAGAGGACGACGACCCCGGTAAATTTGCCGTCAGCTGAATAAACCGGCGTTGAAAAGCGCACCACCCCCTGGTAGGAATCCCCTTCCACCGCAGCTTCGGGGGTCGGCGCGCCGCGCAGCTGGTTCTGCTTGTCGATATGCCATCCGCTGACCGGAGATACGTAACAACCTCCCGGGGGGAGTTCTCTGGCCCGGGCAAAATAGTCTTCCGTCAGATAGGTGGTGTTGGCCGGGATGGAAACATCCCGCAGCTGGTCACTGGCCGCACCGCCGACCAGCCGCAGCAATTCACGGCCGTCAGCCCCGACAAAGGCGATTTCGGAGTAAAGGGGAAACATGCGGCGCACTTCGACGGGGTGATCATTGGTACCGCTGCGATACCAGATCTCCCGCTGATGGTTGCGGGAGAACCGACCATAGGTCTCCGGCTCGGCGGGGAGCAGGCTGAGGTCAGCCAGGTCGGCGACGACGCCCTGCAGAAAAGCGCCCACCTCATCGGCGACCATCCGGGCCCGCAACTCAAGGGCCTTGGACGCCTGCCGGTCGAGGGCCTGGGTCGCATTGTCGAGCAGCAGCACTTCAACCGAGCGCAGGCTGTGGCTGGAGACGAAGACCAGCAATACCAGCGGCAGCAGCGACAACAGGCAGAAGGCCAGCAGAACTTTTTTATGCAGGGAGAAGGAAATGCGCAGCATGGCCCACATTATAGCAGGGTCGGGGCGTCAGCCGGCAGAAAAAACCGGGAAACCCTGCCGCGCAAAATCAGGCGCTGCAGCGGAGTTCACTGAGCATGAGGCGGGAATCGACGGCCAGGGGGAGCAGGCGCTGATGCTTGGCGAGAACTTCTTCAAGGGAAGGTCCGTCATGAATGATGACATCGCCGGGGGAAAAAATCGTTCTCGCGATGTGCGAGCCGTCCGAACGCAGATATACCGTCACCTCGTACGGGCGGCCGTCAATTGTCAGCTCAGCGGTGTGGATGAGTATTCCGGGATCCATGGTCGCCCCCTTCAGGAATTTGCTGCAAGCAACATAAGCAGGCATGAGCAAATCCCGGGCCAACCTGAAAAAAAGCAGAAAAACCATGTTATTCTGACAAATTGGCTCACAAAAAAAACCTCCCCGCAGTGCGGGGAGGTTTTTTCACGGCAACCTGACAAGCTATATCGCTAAACGGCAAATCTATTTGCGGCGGCTGACCGCGTAATCGGCCAGCTCGAACAATGCGGCCTTTTCAGGGCTTTCGGGGAACCCGGCGAGGTGCCCCTTGGCTTTCTCTACCAGTTCCTTCGACCGCTGACGGGTGTAACCGATGCCGTCATAGCTATCGATCAGGGAAACCACATAGGCAAGGTCTTCATCGCTCAACTCTTCGAGTTCAACGATTTCGGCCAAGCGCTCCCGCTCCTGTTCAGAACACTGGCGCAGGGCGTGGATCAACGGCAGGGTCACCTTGCCCTCCTCGAGATCATGCCCCTTGGCCTTGCCGAATTCGGCCTGGTCGGCCACGTAATCGAGCGCATCGTCCATGAACTGAAAGGCGATGCCCAATTCCATGCCGAACTCGTGGAGCGCCTTTTCCTGCTCTTCTCCGGCTCCGCCGAGCATACCGCCGACTTCGCAGGCGGCGGCAATCAAGACGGCCGTCTTGTTGCGGACCACCGAGATATACCGCTCTTCGTCGAGATCGAGATCGCAGGTACTGACCAGCTGCAGCACCTCCCCTTCGGCCATCATGGTGGTCGCATCGGACAGAGACTGCAGGATCTGCAGGCTGCCGCCGCGCACCATGAGCGAGAAGGACTTGGCAAACAGAAAATCGCCCACCAGAACCGAAGCCTCGTTCCCCCAAACGGCGTTGGCCGAGGCGTTGCCGCGGCGCAGCACGGCGCTGTCAACCACATCGTCATGCAGCAGGGTCGCGGTGTGGATAAATTCTACCACGCTGGCCAGGCCGATATGCTTGGTCCCCTGGTATCCGGCCAGGCGGGCGCAGAGGAGCAGGAGCATGGGACGGATTCGCTTGCCGCCGCTGGCAAGAACATATTCACCGACCTTGCGGATCAGCAGGACATCAGAGGTAAGGTCTTTCTTGAACTGGGCCTCGACCCCGATCAAATCATCATGAAGCAATTCCAGCGCTTTTTCCATGGCAGTAAACCGTCCTTAAACCTTTAAAATTCGGACTATCTTAAGAATCATCCCGGCAGTTGTCAAAGCATTTTTCCGCTTCAGCCAAAGGAAAAACCAATCGGAAGCGGGCACCGCCGGCTGGCGAACGCCCCAGGGAAATCCCGCCGCCGTGATCCTCCATCAGCTTGCGACAGACCGAAAGCCCCAGGCCGGTCCCCTCGCCGGCCCCGGTGCCCGAGCCTGCGCCCTATCCCGCCAGCGGGGACGAGCCGTTCCCCGACTGGCCTTTCCCCTCCACCAACAACCCACCGGGTAACCCTATGCCACTGCCTGCTGCTGCCGTCGTAGCCCTCGGGGCCGAACTGCTCAAGCTGCTGCCGATGTTCAGCTCGGGCAGCAAATCCTCCGAGCGCAATGTCGCCGTTGCCCAGACCCTCGGAAACCGATTGCTGGAGGTCGCCACGGAGGTGACGCCGGTCGCTGTCAACGAGCAAGAGGCGGTCGAGCAGATCCTCGCCAGCCGAGAGCTTCAAGACCGCTTCAGGGCGCAGGCGGTGGTGAAATGGGACGACCTTGCCCCCATGATGGAGTTCGAGGCGAAGGAGCGCAAGGAGGCGCGGGACTTCGCTGAGCGGATGACTGGTAGTGGGCCGGTGTGGCGGCAGATTGGCTACGGGGCGCTGATCGGCATTCTGGCGTTGATGATCCTTGGCGGCAGCGGGCTGCTGTTCTATGAAGTACTGTTCGCTGCGGAGGGATTCGACCCGAGCACCAAGGCCGGGATCATCGAGATCATCAAGGCCATCGCGGTGCTGGTCGTGGGCTTCTTCTTCGGCTCGTCAGCCTCCAGTCGCGGCAAGGACCAGGCGATTGC
>NZ_JBFHGD010000119.1:0-10083 GCF_041583255.1 Trichloromonas sp.
CGGTGATGCCGACCAATCTCTACGGCCCGGGGGACAACTTTCACCCGGAAAACTCGCACGTGATGCCGGCGTTGATCCGCCGGTTTCATGAGGCGAAGGTGGAGATGGAGCGTGTGAGGCGTGAGGCGTCAGGTGTTAGGAGTAACCCCTCACCGGACGACCACGTCGTCACCGTTTGGGGGACCGGCACGCCGATGCGGGAGTTTCTCTTTGTCGACGACATGGCCGACGGCAGCCTTTATATCATGGAGCTGGATGAGGCGGCGCTGGCGGAACATCTGCTGAACTATCCCGCCCCCTGTTTCGTCAACCTCGGAACCGGCATCGACGTGAGCATCCGCGAGCTGGCCGAGACGATCAAAGAGGTGGTTGGCTACCGGGGCGGGATCCGTTTTGACACCAGCAAACCCGACGGCACCCCGCGCAAGCTGCAGGATGTTACACGGATGAAGGCGCTCGGCTGGGAGGCGAAGGTTGCCCTGCGCGAGGGACTCGAACGGACGTATCGGTGGTTTCTGGAGAATCAGCAGAATTTTCGCGGGTAGGCGGAAGGCGAAGGACGCGAAGAAAACCTGGGAATCGTCCACGAATGTCACGAATAGGCACGAATGACAGCTGAAACCCTGTGAGCCAGGCCTGATCTGAATCTGATTCGTGAACATTCGTGTGAATTCGTGGACGGCTTGAAGGGTATGCTTTACGCCTGTCCCCGTGCCGATTCCCGTTAAATGACCACTTCAGTCATGGTTAAAGCGCCAGTCGATTAGTCTCCTCACCCCTCACCCCTCACCCCTCGCCCCTCGCCCCTCCGGGTTCATAGTAATTCTTAAGAATATATGGATGACAAGATTTACGGTATGGTTTATACTAAATCGTTTTAAAACGGCTTTTGTTCTCTTGGCAGTGAAAAGTGGAGATGCTGGCCCAGATCCTGCAAATTGAACCGCGGGGTCGGAATGGCTGGTGAACTTTTGACTGGCCGGCTAAGCCTTTTTGCGACGCCATCAATTTTAACCGATTCGATAGGGTTCATAAGACACAAGGGGGAGGATTTTACATGCGAAGATTCAGACTTGTTGCCGTACTGCTGGTTATGCTGCTGTCATGCAGTTCCCTGGGGTTTGCCAAGGATGATGATAAGCAGGGCGAGAAGGCGGAGAAAATCAAAAACCAGTACAAAAAGCTCATGAAGGCACCGGGCGCGACCCAGAAGTCCGTCTTTGCGGCCCTGCTGAAAGAAGGGGTTGTGACGGTGCAGGACGTGCTGGTGCTGGCCCAGTCGCAGCTCGAGCCGGGTCAAAGCCTTGAACAGGTCTTGACCCAGGTCTTTGCCGCAGCCGGCGAGAGCGGCAAATTGGCCGAGGTGATGCAGGCGGCCGTCACGATCGCTGCTGCCAATCCCGCTCTGGCCCAATCGGTGGTGAAAGCTTCCGTCGCCGCCAATATCCCCTTTCAGACCGTGGCCGCCGCCGCCAAGACCGCAGGTGTTGCGACCCAGATCATTACGGCGGCCCTGACGGTTGCTAAGGAGGCTCCCGCGGCGACGGTTTCGGGTGCCGCCGCTGTTCCCACGCTGACCCTGGCCATGGTTGTGAGCGGCTCGGCCGCCGCCGGGGCCGCCGGCGAGCTGATGACCGCCGCTGTGACCGTCAAGGTCTCCACCACCGAGATCGTTAAGGCGGCCGTAGCGGCCAACCCGACGGTCGCTCAGCAGGTCGTCACCGCCGCCATCGCCAATCCGGCGACCAAGGCCGAGGCGACAACCGCCGCCGTGGCCAGCGGCGCAACGACTGCGGTCGTTAAGGCGCTGGTGGCTTCGGGCTCAACCGCCGCACAGGCATCCGCCGTGGTCGTTAAAGTTCTCGTCGATTCGGGTTCCAGCACTCAGCAGGCCGCCGCCATCGTGAAGGCCATTGAGGAGCGGATAAAAGATGAACCTGTCCTGGCCGATCCCAAGGATCCCAAGGTCAGCGGAACGTAAGGACGGAAGACGGAAGACGGACGGTTCTGCCCTCTGCTCTCCGTTCTCTAGCTGTCCCTTGTATTTAATATTGCCACCAGGAGGTAACACCATGTCGTTTTACAAGAAGGGATTGGCCGCTGCTGCGATGGTTCTGATGGGGAGCGTGTCGCTGGCCGGGGCCGTGGAAACATCTGACCTGTTCGGTGCCGCTACAGGGTATGTGCACCCGTCGCTGGAGATCAGCGAAAAATATACCGACAACTTCGATCAGTCGGCCAACAATGAAGACGGCGACTGGATCACCACCGTCAGCCCCGGCATCTGGCTGGCCCTGCCGGCCACCGACCGCAAGCGCTTCTCGATTGTCAGCTCTAACGACGCCCCGGGCGGGCAGGGGGTCTCGCGTTTTCAGGGGGAAGACTTCTACGGCTTTCAAGGCTCTGCGTTCTATCGCGCCGACATCGAAAACTATGCGGAACACACGGATGAGGAGTCGACCAAGCATACCGGTCAGGGGGTGCTGCAGTACAGCTTCGCCGGCGGGCTGACTCTCGAGGTCTCCGATGTCTACGTCGCCGATTACGATAACCAGGCCAAGACCGGCTCTGACGAGAAGGAAGAGTTCAAGTCCAACCTGGCCAGCGCCATCGTCTTCTACAAGGTGGGCGAAAAGCTCAAGCTGCGCGCCGGTTACTCGAACTACACCCTCGACTACGACAAGAGCGACAGCCTGTTCAAGGAGCGCACCGACGACCAGCTTTCGGCCTACGTGCTCTACAAAATCCTCCCCAAGACCGAGCTCTTTCTGCAGTATGATTATATCGATCTCGACTACGATCGCGACGTCCTCGGCGACAGCGTGGAGAATCACCTCTTCGCCGGGGTCAAGTTCGACTCCAACGCCCGCATCAGCGGTCACCTGAAGCTCGGTTACGGCCGCACCAGCGTCGATGTGGCCGACAACAACACCTATGAAGACCTGATCGGCGATGCCTCCCTGAGCTACGGTTTCCTCGAGCGCTCGAGCATCACCCTCACCGGCCGTCAGCGGGTCAACGTCTCGACCGAAAAGGATTTTCAGAACATCCTGCACCGCCGGATCGGCCTTTCCTTCAACCATCCGCTGACCCAGAAACTCGCCGTGGTTCTGCGTACCGGTTACGGCCGCGACGAGTACCGCGAAGACAGCGAGAGGACCGGCCGCATCGACCACACCGCCAGCGCCGGCATCAAGTTTAACTACGATATGCAGCAGTGGCTCCGTTTGAGCCTCGGCTATGATTACACCGACCGTGATTCTGACATCGCAACCAACGAATATCGTGAAAATGCTGTGATGGCGATGATCTCGGTCTCTTTCTAGAGAGCCTGTTCAATTTGAGACGATTAGCTGGAATACTGTTGCTTTTTTCGATGATGTTCACCCCGTCTTTGGCCAGGGCCGATCAGCAGGACTACCTGGTCGGGGCGGGGGACGTCATCAAGATCTCCGTGTACGATAATCCCGATCTGAGCTCGGTCTGCCGTATCAGCACCGACGGCAGCATCCAGTTTCCGCTGGTCGGCACGGTTCCCCTCGCCGGTCTCACCATCGAGGGGGTCACCCGCCAGATCGAGCAGTTGCTCGCCGACGGCTACCTGGTCAACCCGCAGGTTTCGGTCTTTATCGAGGAATACCGCAGCAAAAAAGTGGTCATTATCGGCCATGTCGCCAATCCCGGGGTTTACGAGCTGCGGGGGCAGACCCACCTGCTGGAGCTGATCTCCATGGCGGGGGGGCTGCGCGAGAACGCCGGCGACCAGGTGACCATCAACCGCAAGGAGACCGCCGACGGCCAGCAACAGAAGGTGCTGCGCATCAACCTGCAGGCCCTGCTCTCCTCCGGCGATCCGAGCCTGAATCCGCAGATTCTCGACCAGGACAGCGTCTTTATCGACAAGGCCGGCATGTTCTACGTGACCGGCGAGGTCGAAAAGCCCGCCTCCTACAAGTTTGAGGAGGGGACGACCGTGCTCAAGGCGATCAGCATGTCGGGGGGCTTCACCAAGATCGCGGCCAAGAACCGGGTGCGTATCGTGCGCATCATCGATGGCAAGGAGCAGCTGCTGGAAAAGGTCTCCATGCAGGAGCCGCTGCTGCCCGACGATGTTATTGTGGTACCTGAGAGCTTTTTTTGAAATCAGGGAGAAGAGAGAGGGAAGAAGGGAGCAGGGGATTTTCTGCCCTTTAACCGTATCCCTCCTTCCTGCTCCCTTTTTCCCTCTTTCTATTAGAGTAGTTACAAGCTATGGAACAAGAAGAAATCCACTTAAGAGATTACCTCAAGGTGATCACCAAGCACCGCAATCTGGTAATTGCCGTCTTTGCCCTGATCTTTGTCGCCGTGGCGCTCTATACCTTCTCGACCACCCCGCTCTACAAGGGGACGACCAAGGTGCTGATCGAGAAGGCGGCCAGCGAAGAGCTGACCGGCAACTCCTCCTCGCGCATCTACGATCCGGAGTTTTACGAGACCCAGTATCAGCTGATCAAGAGCCGGGCGGTTGCCGGCCGGGTGGTCGAGACTCTCGATCTGGCCGCCAATTTTGACGCCTATCGCGGCAAAAATTCCGAAAACACATCCCTGCTGCAATCGATCAAGGGCTGGTTCGGTTCGATCAAGGATCTGATCTCCGGAAGCAGCACTGACGAGGAGACCGCCGCGAAGGACCCGGCGGCGGAGCTGGTGCGGGTGGCCGACCGGCTCAATGAAGGCATCGCGGTCAATCCCTTCAAGAACAGCCGCATCGTCACCATCAGTTATCTCTCGCCCAACCCAGAGTTCGCCGCCCAGGTGGCCAATGCCACGGCCAAGGCGTATATCCAGGAAACCATGGAGATGAAACTCGCATCGACTCGCATGACCCTGGAGTGGATGGGCAAGAAGGCTGCCGAGGAGGGGGCCAAGCTCGAGTCGGTGGAACGGGCCCTGCAGAAATACATGGTCGATAACGACATCATCACCCTCGAAAACCGGCTGACCCTCACCCCGCAGGAGCTGGCCCAGGTCAGCAGCCAGCTGGTGACCGCCGAATCGAAACGGATTCAGCTGGAGACCCTGTACGAAATGGTTCAGCAGGTGGCCGGCGACTACCAGAAGGCGATGGCCATCCCCAATATTTCTGCCGACCCGGCCCTGCAGACGATGCGTGCCCAGATTCTCAAGGCCGAGCAGAATATTCTCGAGCTCTCGGGCAAGTTCGGCGAAAAGCACCCGGTGCACAAGAAGGCGGTGGCCGACCTCGATATTCTCAAGAGCAAGCGCGATCAGGAGATCAACCGCATCATCCAGCAGATTCGTAACCAGTTTGAGCTGGCCCAGTCGGATGAAACCAACCTGCGGGCCCAGCTCGAAAAGACCAAGGCCCAGGCCCAGGGGCTCAACCAGCGCTTCATCCAGTACGGCGCCCTGAAACGTGAGGTCGATACCAACCGGCAGATGTACGACGCCCTGATGCTCAAGGCCAAGGAGCAGAGCATCACCCAGGAGACCCACCCGGTAACCCTGTGGATCGTCGAAGAGGCGTCGGTGCCGTTGGCGCCGGTAAAGCCGAACAAGAAAAAGAACCTGCTGCTGGGGATCATCGTCGGTCTGATGGCCGGCATCGGCATGGCCTTTTTCGTCGATTACCTCGACAATACCATCAAGTATCCCGAAGAGACCGAGAAGGCCCTCGGCCTGCCGGTACTCGGGCTGGTGTCGCTGTATCATGAAGAAAAGGGGTTGCCGATCGAGGAGGTGGTGCTGAAATCGCCCCGCAGCGCCTTTGCCGAAAGCTACAAGGCCCTGCGCACCTCGCTGATGCTCTCGACCTCTGAGGGGGTGCCGGAGAAGGTGCTGATCACCAGCGCCGCGGCCGCGGCCGGCAAGACCACCACCGCCATCAACCTCTCTGGCGCCCTGGCCCAGGCCGGCAAGCGGGTGCTGCTGATCGACGCCGACATGCGCAAGCCGAGGATCCACAAGGCCATGAAGATCAATAACGAGAACGGGCTGTCGAACTACCTGGCCGGCGGCAAGGCGAATATCCTGAAGAAGGGGCCGCACGAAAACCTTACTGTAATCACCGCCGGGCCGATTCCGCCTAACCCGTCGGAGCTTCTGTCGTCGCGGCTGATGCCGCAGCTGCTGGAACGGCTCAGCCAGGACTACGATGTGATCGTGATCGACTCGCCGCCGCTGCTGTCGGTGGCCGACAGCCGCATCCTGACCCGAATCGTCGACGGTACGGTGCTGGTCACGCGGGCCCGCAAGACCACCTACCACATGGCCTCCCGGGCGCTCAAGCTGCTTACCGACATCAATTCGCCGGTGCTGGGGCTGGTGATCAACGCCCTCGAATTCAAGAAGAGCGACTACTATTACCAGTATTATTACGCCTCGTACGGCAATTACAGCAACTACGGCGAAGCGACCGAAGAGGTTTAGTAACGGAAGAAGGAAGAAGGAAGAAGGAAGAATTGGAGGTTTTCCTTCTCCCTGAATTTATGATCGACATTCATTGCCACATTCTTCACGACATCGATGACGGGCCGGCCGATCTGGCCGGCTCGCTTGCCATGGCGCACCTGGCGGCGGCCGACGGCACCCGGGTGCTGGTCGCCACGCCGCATGTTACCCTGAACCCGCCTTCTTCGGCGCTGATCGCCGGGCGGCTGGCCGAACTGAACAGCGCGATTGCCCAGGCCGGCATCGAACTCAGGGTGCTGGCGGGGGGGGACAACCTTTACAACCTCGGGGCCGAAACCCTGGCCCGCTACAGCATCAACGGCGGCCCTTACGTGCTGGTGGAATATCCGCACACCCATCTGCCCGCCCAGGCGGGGGCCAGTCTGTTCGATGCGCTGAGCCACGGCCTGACCCCGATCATCACCCACCCGGAGCGCAACCCTTCTGTCGTGCAAGACCCGCAGCTGCTGATCGACCTGGTCGAGCGGGGGGCGCTGGTGCAGCTGACCGCCGAGAGCCTGACAGGGGGATTCGGCGGTTCGGCCCGTTCCTGCGCCCGCTACCTGCTGAAAAAGGGGCTGGTGCACTTCCTCGCCAGCGACGGCCACTCCGCCGACTGGCGGCCGCCGGTCCTCTCGGCCGGGGTCAAGGCGGCGGCGAAACTCATCGGCCCCGAGGCCGCCCGCAGGCTGGTGGTCGACAATCCCGCCCGGGTGATCGAGGGGCTGGATTGGTAAGGACGGCTGAAGGGAGAAGGAATGCCCGGCTTCTCGCATCACCTTGAATAATTCCTGCGGCCGGTTAATATGTGAACCTGTTGAATTGAAATGGACAGGTGGGCGGCAGACAGAAGTTTCTCTGCTTACAGCTTACAGCTGTCTTCTCCCCTTTCCCCTCTTCCTCCTTCCATCTCTCTGGGTGCAAAGATGCCCTTCTACCTGCTGATCTTCATCCTGGTTTTTGCTCCGCTGTCCTATGGTGCCAGCGGGCCGGTCGCCCTGACGGTGTTTCAGGCGCTCTGCCTGCTGGGGCTGCTCTGGGTGCTTATCGAAGGGGCGCTGGGTAAACGCCGGCTGGTGCGCCCTCCCGGTCTGCTGCCGCTGGGCCTGCTGGGCGCCCTGATGCTGCTGCAGGTGATCCCGCTGCCGCCGTCGCTGCTCAAACTCCTTTCGCCGACCGCCTGGCAGCGCTATGCCGATACGGTCTGGCTGCTGTTGCCTGAAACCTGGATGCCGCTGTCGCTCAACCGGGGGCTGACCCTGGAGGCCTTCTGGTATTTCTCCGCCTGTCTCGCCATCTACGTCTTCGCTAGCCAGTGCCTGGCCGGCAGCACCCCGCAGAAACGGGCACTGCACCTGATCGCCGCCTTTGCCGGCCTGTATGCCCTGATCTCGATCCTCAGTGCCCTGGTTCCCAACGGCCACCCCCTCTGGCTGCTGCACCCCTGGCCCGATTATGCCAGCAAGGCTTTCGGCAGCTATCTCAACGGCAATCACTACGCCGGACTGATGGGAATGCTGCTGCCGCTGGTTACGGCCCTCTTTTTGCTGGAAAAGCCGGTGGCCCGCTACGGCGACTGGAAGGAGCGACTGGTCGATTTTTTCGGCGACCCGCGCCTCAACGTGCATCTCCTTTCCGGCATGGCCGCGCTACTGATCGGGGTGTCGATCTTTCTCTCCCTGTCGCGGGGGGGGATTCTCAGCTCGCTCGCGGCGTTGATGATCTTGTCGCTGCTGCTTATTTCGCGCAGCCAGGAGCGCAGGCGGGCCTTGATTCTGCTGGGGATGGTGGTGGTGCTCTTCTTTTCGGTGGGGGTCTTCGGCTGGGAGCCGATCTTCGCCGCTTTCGCCAGGATGCGCAACCTGCAGGGGGAGATCTCCGACGGCCGGCTGACCTACTGGGCCGATTGCTTCGCCCTGTTTCGCGATTTTCCCCTCTTTGGCACCGGTTTCGGCAGTTTCATCGACAGCTACGCGCCCTATCAGAGCATCTACCACGGAGAGCTGGTGGTCAATCGCGCCCACAACGACTACGTGGAACTGCTGGCTGATGGGGGGGGGATCGCTGTCGCGCTGGCCGGCTGGGCAGCGCTGCAGGTGGGGCGCGCGAGCTGGAAGGCTTTTGGCCGCCGGCGCCGGGCCTTTTCGGTCTACCTCTTTCTCGGCGCTGGCGCCGGCCTGTGCGCGATTCTGCTGCACAGCCTGACGGATTACAACCTGCATATCGGCGCCAACGGAATCCATTTCGCCTTTTTGTGCAGCCTGCTGGTCTCGGCTGCCCATACCACCTCACAGCGAAACCGCTCGGGCAGCGAGCTGCCTCCTCTTACCCGGCGCCTGAACGCACCCGCCCTGCTGCTGTTGACGGCTGTGCTCATCGCCAGCCTGCTCCTTAACATCGGTGGCCTGTTCGCCGCTTCAACCCTTGCGACCATCGCTCGGGAGGACAGCGGCAAACCGGACAGCCAGCAGTTGCAGGCGTTTTTGCAGCAGGCCCGGCAGGCTGCGGCCTGGACCCCCTTCGACGGCAGCGGCCGCTTTACCCAGGGCAACGTTCTGGCCGCGCTGGGCCGGCATGGCGAGGCTCTGCAGGCCTACGGCGAGGCCCTGCGCCTGCGCCCGCTGCGTTATTCCTACCTGCAGCGGGCCGCCCACTCGGCCGGGGCTCTGGGGCTGGTCGAGCTGGAGGAATCCCTGCTCAAGGCCGGGGTGACCATGGACCAGGCCGACCTCCGCCCGGTCGGGCCGTTTGCGACATTTTTACTGAAACAAAATCGCCGGGCCGAGGCCTTTGTGCTGGTGCGCCGCAGTCTTGACCTGGCGCCGGAAAAAACCGGAGATTTTCTGACCCTGATGGCGCTGCAGGGGGTCGACTGGCGCGAAATGAAGGAAGCCCTTCCTCCCCGGGCCCTGGCCTGGCAGCTGTACGCCGCCGCGCTCAATCCCCAGGTGCGCGAAGCCGAGGCCGAGGCCGCCTATCGCCGCGCGGTGCGCCTGGTGGCTGATGAGCCTCGCCCGTGGACCGGCCCCTATTGGGCCTTTTACCGGTTTCTCAACGAGCGCAAACGCACCGACGAAGCCCTGGCGCTGATCCTCGATGCGATCGAGCGTTTTCCCGACGATGCCGGCCTGCAGCGTACCGCCGGCAGCTTGTATGAGCAGCAGGGGATTACCATTCTGGCCATCGAGGCTTACCGGCAGGCGCTGCTGCTCGACCCGAAACAGAAGTGGGTCAAGGCGCGGTTGGAAAAGCTGGGTCGGTAGGGCGCAAGAAGGAAGAAGGAAGAAGGAAGAAGGAAGAAGGAAGAAGGAAGAAGGAAGAAGGAAGGGGACAGGCACCTGGCGGAGCCTGCCCCCTTGATATTTATAGATCCGTGTGCATCGGATCTGATCCGCGTGCTACGGCAGTCAACGGTCAAAACCGCTGTCCACGAATTGCACGAATGGGCACGAATAACGGCTCATAAGGGCAATCCATCTGTGCTGTATCCTGCGCCTTGTTCTTCATTTGGGGGAGTTTGCGATCTTTGAAAAATGCCCGAGTTACGCTGACATTTTGAGAAGTGCGTTTTTTAAAACAGGTAAATCCTGCTGTACCGTCACCCAGATGAGTTCAAGGTCGATGCCGCCA
>NZ_JBFHGD010000120.1:0-9969 GCF_041583255.1 Trichloromonas sp.
CATGAAGGCGGCGTAGAGGCCGACGAGCGGCTCGACACCGGCGACGAAAGAGAAGGCGACCGCCTCGGGGACCAGGGCCAGGGCCACGGTCAGGCCCGAAAGCAGATCATCCTTGCAGGAGGCGCTCTTTCTGACAATAAACTCGAACATGATTTTCCTTCAAATAGTTGGATCCGCGACGTTTGTCGTCGCCGGCAAAAGACGCCGACTATAGTCGCCCACCGCCGCTGAGGCAAGTTAAAAATATGCCATAACGGGGAACTACTCCCCGATGTGGTCGCAGACCTGCACGCCACCCCGCCCTTTTTAGGGTTGCCCCTGGCTGAATCCAAGACGCTTGTTTCAATCAACAGGTGATCCAAAAATCCAGTGGTATAATATGAATGTTGCGCCATAACTTCCGAACAACGCGAAGCAATTTTACTGGAGGGGAGCAAGAGAAGGGAGGCTGCGGCCCATGTCACCCGTATCAAGAAGAGAGTTCATTTGCCTGACTGCCGTCCTTTCATTCCTCGGCCGGTTTCCGTTGCTGGCAGCCGAGGCCTTTGCCGCCGGCAACGCAGTTTCATTTCCGAATACCGTAAAAATCCTGAAACAGGCCTACAGAACGGAGATGATTGCCCACAACCACTATCTCGGTTATACCGCCAAAGCGGTCAGGGAGGGCTTCCCCAATATCGCTTACCTCTTCCGGGCCTTTGCCGTCTCGGAAAAAATTCATGCGGACAATTACGTGAGGATCCTCACGTCCATGGAGGAGGCGGCCGGCATTATCCCGAGTGGGATCGAAGTGAAGGGTACCCAGGCCAACCTGAAGAGGGCGGCCCAGAAGGAACTGGAGAAGATCGAGACGACCTACCCTGGATTCCTGCGGGACCTGGAAACAGAAGCCTGCGACGAGGCGATCGTTAACTGCATGTATTCCTGGAAATCCCACCGGCAGCATGAACGAAAAGTCAGGAATATCAATCGCTACTCGGGGATGTTCTTCGGCCAGGTGGCAAGCAGGATCGAAGGGATGAGTTTCGACTTTTACGTTTGCAGGGTGTGCGGGTCGACCATCGACGAATCACCCGCCGAGCCCTGCGATATCTGCAACAAATCGATGTCGCATTACCGCCGGGTGGAGCAACCGCCCGCCCTGGGGTAACCACGCATTACGGGGATGGTTTTACCACATTCGTTTCCATTGAATCGCCGGCCTAAAGACAACCGCATGGCAAATACGGATCGATTCGAGATCCCCAACGAGCCAGAAACGGTCCGTCGCCCTGCCCTTGGCCCGACACGGCAGCCCTAAACGCCGCTGAGTTTTCCCACCAGGGCTTCCTCTTCGGGAAACTCCCCGGTCTTTTTTTTCGAATAGACCAGAGCCCCGTCCACCACGACCTCGAACACCCCGCCGCTCGATTCGATGAGCTTGACTTCAGCCGACAGCGCCTCTTTGATTTTTTCCGCCAGACTGGCGGCTCGCTCGCGATAGCCTCACATGTTGCAGTATTCGATAGTGACCAGCATATGCTCCTCCTGAAATTGAGAATGGCCCAGGCAAATAGTATATCACCGAATAAATACTGGCGAGTGTCCCGTCACTTTTTGATGAAGGTGCCGTTGTTGTACTCCTCGAAAGCGATACGCAGTTCCTCCTGGGTATTCATGACAATGGGACCATACCAGGCCACCGGCTCACCGAGCGGTCGACCGGCTGCCAGCAGAAAACGCACCGACTGGTCTCTGGTGGTGACCTGCACGGCTTCTCCTTGGTGCTCAAAGAGCACCAAGGTTTCGGCAGCGCAGACGCAGCGACGCTCTACATCCGACCAGCCGGCCCCGGCCGCCTCGAAGGCGTAGGCGTCGCGGCTCTCGTCAAAATAGCCCTCGCCAGCGAGCACGTAGGCCAGCACGGTATGCCCAGCGGCCAACGGATGCCGGAAGACGATGCCGGCCGGAACCTGGATGTCGAGCAGTTCCGGTTCGATGACGATATCCTGCACCGGGCCGCAAACGCCGGCAACGGTGCCGCTGATCACCTTGATCCGCACACCGTTTTCGAGCACGACCTCGGGGATATCGGCCGCCTTGACGTCGCGATAGCGAGGGGGCATCATCTTCTGGCGGGCCGGCAGGTTGGCCCAGAGCTGAAAGCCCCACATGGTGCCGGTCGGGCTTTTTTGCGGCATTTCCTGATGGATGATACCGCTGCCGGCAGTCATCCACTGCACATCTCCGGCGCCGATCACCCCCGTATTGCCCATGCTGTCGCCGTGGTCAACCACCCCTTCAAGAACGTAGGTGATGGTCTCGATCCCCCGGTGCGGATGCCATGGAAAGCCCGCAAGATACTTGTCCGGCTCGCTGGAGTGGAAATCGTCCAGCATCAAAAACGGGTCGAACCGGGGAACCTGGGCATAACCGAAAGCCCGCTTGAGGTGAACACCGGCCCCTTCGACGGTGGCCTGACTTTTAAATAGTGATTTGATGCGTCGGTTGGACATGGGCTCTCCTTTATCGCATGGGGGGCCTGCGTAAAAGAGTATAACCGGCAAATGCTGGATGGCAGGAAATCAGCGGGAAGGAAATCGCTCCGGGAGAGCTGAATTGACCGAACGGGCCGGCAGAAAAGTCATCCGCCTACGGCCTCCATCTCATCGATGGAGCCACCCTCTTCGGTATTGGTATTGGCTTCGACAGCCTCGTCGGCTCCGATTTCGACAGCCTCCATGGAACCGTCTTCGACCTCTTCATCAACTTCTGCAGAAAAAAGGCTGTCAATGGATGACCCTTCGTGGTTTAAGGCAAGGCGCCTGGCACCGATGTAGCGCGAACGGAAATAAGCGGTCTCGATGTCAGAAACGACCACCCGGCGGCTGCGGGTTGAGGCATGCAGCATTTTATTATTACCGAGGTAGATACCGACGTGGGAAGGATACTTGGCATAAGTGCGGAAAAAGAGCAGATCACCGGTCTGCAGCTCGCCGGCTGCGACCTCGTCACCCAGGCGATACTGCTCCCGCGCGGAACGGGGCAGATCGAAATTAAGTTCCTTGAAAACCTGCTGCACAAAGCCGGAGCAGTCAATCCCCTTGGCACTGGTTCCACCGAAGCGATAGGGGGCGGCCAGCAGGCTCAGCACCGGTTTTTCGAGCAGTGGGGATAACGTTGACGCTTCGCTTCTGAGTTCGGCCAGAACAGAAGGGCTGATTTTGGCTCCCGTTTCAGCCGCCGCTGCAGCCGGAGCTTCGCCTAACAGCAGGACTTGGCCGGGCTTGATCTTGGATGATGACAACCGGTTCAGGCGCATCAGTGTTGCCACGGATATTTTCGCCCGGCCGGCGATGCGGTAAAGCGAATCTCCCTTTTTCACCTTGTAGGTCAATGCCGGCGGCGAAGCGACGGGAGCGGTAACTTCGGGACTGGGAACAGCGAAGGCGGGCTGGATTCCCAACAGAAAAAGGAACATCAAGCCCAGGCAGTAACGATGCATTATTATAATCCGTCTGAAAATTTGAAGGGAGCCTGACCCAGGCCCAGCTGAACAGCCGAAATGCGGAAGACAGTTTATGCAGAAAAACGTTTCATGACAAGCCGGATTTTCAGCCGGCCAAGAGATATCCCAGCAGCGACATCCCTCCTCCGGTTGCGCTCCCCCCTAAAACACCCCGGTTCGGCGGAATGCTCCTGGAATTCTCACAGCCGATGCAATTATGGCTTAATTCTGTTATTGTCTTCCCCATTCAAAACCAAGGAGAACACCCGTGCCCACAGAAGAACATGTTGCCCTCGAATGCCCCTACTGCCGGGGCGAAATTTACCGACCACTGAAATGGTTCAAACAGGCCTACTTCACCTGCCCTGCCTGCGATGGCGGGCTGACTGCGGATCAGTTCACCGCCATCGTCGGAGATCTGGAACAGGCCTTTGAAGAGACCATTGACGAGATGATGCAGGATATTCCTGGCTGCGGTTGTAACTGCGGCGGCAACAAAACGACCGACTGACCCTGGTTATCTCCCCCACTCAACCCGTAACCGGACCCCAAACAGCACACATGACCAAAGAGCAAATACTGCAGCGGATTATCTCCATCTTAAGCGCCGACCTCGCCGTCATCTCCAATGCCGCCCGGGCAGCCCATGCCGCGGCAACCCACGCGGAGTGCCTCCCGGATAACAAGTACGACACCACCGCCCTCGAGGCTTCGTACATCGCCCAGGGCCAGGCGAACCGGGCACAGGAAATTCGGATTGCCCTTGAGGCCTATCGCAAGCTCGAACTGCGTGACTTTGATGATGACACACCGATCCGGCTGACCGCGCTGATCACCCTTGAGGATGAGACCGGCAGCAGCCGACAGGTTTTTCTCGGCCCCGAAGCGGGCGGGCTCAAAATTGCCGACGCCCAGGGGGAAATCGTCGTTATCACTCCGGGTTCTCCTTTGGGCCGAGGCCTGATCGGCAAACGCGTCGGGGACGAATTACAAACAGGGCAGGCCGAATCGCGGCGGACCATGAGCGTTGAGCGGGTCGACTAAGGCAGCATCGCGTACCGAACCTGTTCGACAATTTCTCGCGCGATTTCGAACGTAATGCCATGTAAACACGACAAAAGCGACGAGACTGACCCGCATGGTCTTTTCGTCGCTTTTAATTTTACGAATGCGCCAGTTTTACAGCCCAGCAATTTGTCAGTGCAGAAACACCCCCCTCAGGCAGCGTTTCTCATGGGCCAGGGTCGGATAATCACGACACATGTCCGGCTTGACTTCATGAATTGAGCAGTGCGCGGTCTTGTCGTTTACTCGCTGCAGAAACGGGCAGTGATTTTCAGGCTGGCCGTTTTCCGGATCCACCCAGATCCAGCCCAACCGGTTGACGCGCGCCAGCAAGTCCGTTCGACCCAGCTCCTGCCAGCGGGAGAGGTCGGCTTTGGATGCCCGCAAATGCCCTCCGAACGCCTCACAGCACTGACCGCAACCGAGACACTGGACAGGCTCGCTTCCCCGTAGAATATGCTTTTTTCGCAACCAGGCAAGCAACGTCGTCATGACAGCGCACCTCCCGCTCCATCATGGATAATTCGCCTTTTCCTCTCACTATTAAATAACAAAAAAACCGATCATTTTCAACACGTTGTATTTTTTAACAGGAACTGGGGACAGCCTAATGAAAAAGGCTGGGCCGACCCGCACGGTCGACCCAGCCTTGTGTATGTAACCGGGGAATGAACTCAACGCCAAAGGCCGTATGTCAAACCTTCGGCAGAAAACCCTTAACGGGTGACAACCCCCGACGGATTATCAGAGTCAGTTGCAGCAATGTCCTCTTCGGCGGGAGCCGCAAGCACGTTTCCAAGGAGCAGTCCACCAATCACCCCGTAGCCTCCACCGGCAACGCCACAAACGATGATTAAATTGGATTCAATTCCGAACCCGACATAGCCAAGCAGAAAACCACTGCCCAAGCCTACGGCGCCAAGAATAATGGGAGCGATTTTGGGTACTCCGGTTTTAGCCACGACCCAACCGGCAAACGCCCAGACCAAAGCCGCATGTACAGCGTAGTCGCCAAGAGCATAACGGATAAAAAAGGATTCAACTTCAACCACAGAGGAAACGACCGACGGCAATACGCTGCTGGACAGGCTCAATCCTGCAAATCCACCGAGGACGGTACCAAGAGTATAGCGAAACCACCATTTTTTAATCATCTTCACCTCGAAATGAATCGTGCGGGTTTTTGATTTGCTATTTTACGCAACATAACAGTTCTGGCTGAAAGGGGCGGCTGCCCTTTCGGGCAGCCGCTGATTGAACTCAATCTACATCTGCACAGTCAACCCAATTAGTGAGCTGATGGCGGCGGAACGTTCTTGCCGGGGAAGCGCAGGCTTTCGACCAGTTCCTGGATCTCCTGCGGAGGCTCCGGGGTGAACTTGGAAATTACGAACATGCAGGCAAAGTTGAGAAGCATGCCCAATGTCCCGATCCCCTCGGGAGAGATACCGAACCACCAATGATCGGCATTGTTGGCCGCGGGGTTGATGAACTTGAAGTAGACGATGTAGGCCGCGGTAAAGACGATGCCCACGATCATGCCGGTAAGAGCGCCTTCCTTGTTGGTCTTCTTGCTGAAAACCCCCATGATGATGGCTGGGAAGAAGGACGCGGCCGCCAGTCCGAAGGCGAAGGCGACGACCTGGGCTACGAAGCCCGGCGGGTAGATGCCGAACAGACCGGCGATGCAGACCGCGCCGGCGGCGCCGCCACGGGCCCAGAGGAGCTCGGCTTTCTCCGACATGTTGGGCATAATTACGCCCTTCATCAAGTCATGAGAAATAGCCGCGGAAATAACCAGGAGCAGACCGGCCGCGGTGGAGAGTGCGGCAGCCAGACCGCCGGCACCGACCAGGGCGACGACCCAGTTGGGCAGCTTGGCGATTTCGGGGTTGGCGAGAACCATGATGTCGCGGTCGATCTTGATTTCGTTAACATCCTTGTCCTTGGCGTACTGCATGATGCCGTCGCCGTTTTTGTCTTCAAAACCGACCAGGCCGGTTTTTTCCCAGTTGGTGAACCAGGAAGGAGCTTGGGCGTAGGCCGTGTTGTGAATCGTGAGGATAAAGTTGGTACGGGCAAAGGCGGCAACGGCAGGGGCCGTGGTGTAGAGGATGGCGATGAAGAACAGCGCCCAACCAGCCGACGAACGGGCGTCACGAATCTTGGGTACGGTGAAGAAACGGATGATAACGTGGGGCAGACCGGCGGTACCGACCATCAGGGCGAAAACGATGAAGAAGACGTCGATCATCGGACGCTTGCCCGCGGTATAGGCGGCAAAGCCGAGATCTTTTTCCAGGCCGTTAAGAACGTCGAGCAGGTACTTGCCCTGAACCGAGGCGTCGCCCAGAATTTCGGCGCCGCCGGCGCTGATCGAAGAACCCATACCAAGGAACGGAATCGGGTTGTTGGTCAGCATGATCGAGATGAAGATCGCAGGAACCATGTACGCGCAGATCAGAACGCAGTACTGGGCCACCTGGGTATAGGTGATCCCCTTCATGCCGCCGAGGGTGGCATAGAAGAAAACCAGGGCCATACCGATGATAACGCCGGTGTTGACGTCAACCTGCAGGAAGCGGGAGAAAACCACGCCGACGCCGCGCATCTGGCCGGCAACGTAAGTAAAGGAAACGAAGATGGCGCACAACAGGGCGATAACGCGAGCCGAGTTGGAATAGTAGCGGTCGCCGATGAACTGGGGTACGGTAAATTTACCGTACTTACGCAGGTAAGGGGCCAGCAGCATCGCCAGGAGCACGTAGCCGCCGGTCCAACCCATCAGGTACATCGATCCGTCGCGGCCCATGAAGGAGATCAGACCGGCCATCGAGATGAAGGATGCAGCGGACATCCAGTCGGCACCGGTCGCCATGCCGTTGGCGATCGGGTGAACGGACTGCTCGGCTGCGTAGAAGTCAGCGGTGGATTTGGCGCGCGCCCAATAGGCGACACCGATATAGAGAGCAAAGGACGCTCCGACTATTAACCAGGTCCATACAAGAATACTCATGTTCTCACCTCACTTTTCAATTGGGGACAAATCAGCCCTCGTGAACGTCATACTTCTTGTCCAGTTTATTCATCAACTGGACGTAGACGATAATCAGGACCACAAAGACGAGCTCCGATCCCACATTAGCGAAAAAGAAGCCTAGCCCCATGCCTCCGACACGGATACTGTCGAGCGGATCGGCGATCAGGATCCCGCAGACATAGGACACCCCAAACCATATGGCCAGCAGTATGCTGATGTAAGTGAGATTTTCCTTCCAGTAAGCCTTCATTTTTTCATTCTGTTCCATAGCGTTCTCCCTCTAGGTTGTTGTAAGCCGACTGCATTGCCAACTGAATTGTCCCGGGGCACCTCCTTCCGTATTATTTCGGTACGTTGTTTCCTAAAAACCAAAAAGCCTGCGACAATAGCCGCTACAGCAGAACCGCTAACTGCCCCCTCTCCCCATCCAAGAAACCCTGTCTCAGAAATCAAATTGCGTTTTTACATAATAAAATAGCCTTTTACAAAAAGATATTCCGACTTCTGCCGTTAGTCAACACAAAAAATATAACTATGTTTTGTTTTGCAAAAAAAAAGATCCGCAACCGCGCCGGGATGGCCAATTGAAGACACGATTTTCACTAGCCTTTTCAAGAGTATAGCCGCAAAACACGGTTATGGTAGGCTTGGGCGGTTTTTTTTCAAACAGGGATTGCCCCACGAAACACCGTCTCCTAAAAAAGAAACGGTTGCACGCACCCGCAAAACAAGGAAGAATAGGGACGCACCACTAACCTCACTACGAGGGGATGCCATGCCAACCAGCAACATCAGCGGGGACAGCCTCCTCCTTATCCAGGTAGACACCCTCTGCCACACCCCGGCAATCACCTGCGAACCGGGCATCGGGCTGGTCGAAATCGCCCGCACCATGCGCGACCACGACATCTCCGGCCTGGTCGTCGTTGAAGACAACGCCCCGATCGGTGTCGTTTCACTCAGCGACATCCGCAACCACATCGCCGAAACCGGCGGAACCGGACCGTGCACAGCCCGCGACCTCATGTCCGGCTCCATGGTGACAATCCGCCACCGCGCCCGCGTCTTCGAAGCCATCTTCAAAATGGCCAAGCACAACATCCACCGACTCGCCGTGGTCGACGAAAACGGCGGCCTGATCGGCACCATCACCGACACCGACCTGCTGCGCCTGCAGACCTGCACCCCCCTCTACCTCAACCAGGAAATCGATGCCGCCCAATCCGTCGAGCAGCTCGCCAAAATCAGCGACCGCATGCTCGACATCGTAAAGAGCGCCACCCAGGCGGGAGCCAGCGCTCGCAGCCTGGCCGAACTCATCGCCCACTTTAACGACACCCTCACCCTGAGAATCATTGCCCTCATGGACAGCATCGAGGGGCTCCGCCTGCCTGACGGCGCAGCATTCCTGGTTCTCGGCAGCCAGGGCCGCGGAGAACAGACCCTGCGCACCGACCAGGACAGTGCCATCATCTACAACGACGACCTGAGCGCAGACAGACAAGCCGAGGTCGCCCGCTTTTCAAGCCGGCTCTGCGAAGCCCTGGACCAGATCGGCATCCCACGCTGCCCCGGCGATACCATGGCCAGCAACCCCCAATGGCGGCAGAGCGTTTCCGGCTGGAAACGTATCATTGACCACTGGTTCGCCGTCCCCACCCCCGAAAACATGGTCAACTTCGGCATGTTTCAAGACTACAGGGTTCTCTGCGGCAACCGGAGCTTTGAAAAAATCATCAACGACCACATCCAGTCCAACATTCAGCGCAATGCGCTCTTTTTAGCCCAGATGGCTCGCCACCTGGTACGCTTCCAGCCCCCCCTCGGCATGTTCGGCCGCATCCGGGTCGAGCGGCGCGGGGAAAATCGCGGCAAGGTCGACCTGAAAAAGGCCGGCATCTTCGCCGTCACCGAAGGAGCCAGCCTGCTCGGCCTGGAAGCCGGCATCGTCAACGGCACCACCTGGGACAAACTCGAGCGCCTCGGACAGCACGGGATCCTCGCTGCCACAGACGCCGAGACCATCAGCGACGCCATGTCCTACCTCGTACACCTGCGCCTCCAGCGACAAGTCAGGGCCATGCTTTCGGGCCAGAAACCCTCCAACCACATTGATCCGCTGGTCATGACCGACAAGGAACGGGACCGCCTGCGGGAAGCCCTCAAAGGGGTGGGGATGCTGCAGAAGATCCTCCGCGACCGCTTCAGGGTCGACTTCATTTCCCGTTGACCTCTCGCACAAGCTAGGGATTTTTCACCGACCGAAGACAGCACACCAGCAACGCCCCCCCCTCCCTAGCGCCTGCCGCAACAACGCAAGCCTGCGAAAATAAATACGCCGTTTTATTTACCTCAAACCATTCCAGCCCACAAAAAA
>NZ_JBFHGD010000121.1:0-9901 GCF_041583255.1 Trichloromonas sp.
CTTTCCACCTCCAGCGCCTTCGGGGTGATGGAGGGGGCGGTGCGCAACCTGGTGCAGAAACGCTGTGCCAACTTCGGCAACGGTGCCTTCAGCAGCAAGTGGAATGACGTGACCCGGCGCTGCGGCCTCGAGGCCGACCTGTATGCCGCCGAGTGGGGGCAGCCGATCACCCCCGAAATGGTCGATGCGGCGCTGGCTACCGGCAAGTACGACGCCATGACCCTGGTGCACAACGAAACTTCGACCGGCGTGCTGTCGCCCCTCGAGGAGATCGCCTGCGTGATGAAAAAATACCCCGAGGTCTCGTTCATCGTCGACACGGTTTCGTCGATGACCGCCGTCCCTATCGATGTCGATGCCCTGGGGACCGACGTCTGCCTGGCCGGGGTGCAGAAGGCCTTCGGCCTGCCGCCGGGGCTGGCCGTCTTTGCCGTTTCACCGAAGGCGCTGGCAAAAGCGAAGACCACCCCCAACCGCGGCTATTACTTTGACTTCGAAGAATTCGCCGAGAACGACCTGAAGGACAACACCCCGAGTACCCCGTGCATCAGCCTGATCTACGCCCTGGCGCACCAGCTGCGCAAGTTCTTCGCCGAGGGGCTGGAAAACCGTTACGCCCGCCACCGGCTGATGGCCGAGAGGACCCGCCGGTGGATTCTCGACCAGGGTTTCGGGCTCTTTGCCGCCGAGGGATATCGCTCGCTGACTCTCACGGCCGGGGCCAACGATGGCCGCACCGACCTGGAAAAACTCAAAAAACTGGCCGGCGAGCGCGGCTACGCCATCGACAACGGTTACGGTAAAATCAAGAACCACACCTTCCGCATTCCCCACATGGCCGACATGACCCTGGCCGACCTGGAAGAGCTGTTCGGGCTGCTTGAAGAGCTGCTGCCAAAGGCGCGGGGATGAGAGAGGCGGTAATAGGTTGTTGGTGACTAGTGGTTGGTTGTTGAAAACCAAGACATCGCTGACACTCAAATCGTGATTGGATTTTATTCCGGTTGCCATGATCGAAGAAAAAAGCGAGGCCTCCTTATCGGGGGCCTCGCTTTTTTTTGTTTGCCTTCTGCCGGCAGTGACTGGTGATTTTCACCAATCACTTGCAGTTAAGCCACCAGGGCCCCGCCGCAGGACGAACCGCAGCCGGCGGTGCAGCCGAAACAGTGGCGGCCGGTGACGATCCGGCGGCCGGTCAGGGCGGCCAGGTCGAGCTGGTCGACATGGCTGGGAAGGTCCTGGTCAAGGGAGAGTCCGAGGGCGAGGTTGAAATCACAGTCGGCCAGGGTGCCGTCCCAGGCGACGCAGACCTGGTGGCGGCACATCAGCCCGTCGAGGGTGTCGGAATTGAAGGCCTCAGAAAGCAGGGTGCGGTATGCGACGTCTTTTTTCTGCCGCTTGAGGTCGTCGAGAAAGCGTCCCAGCGGCATGTTGGTGATCGTCAGCAGGCGGGTGAACTCGATGCCGTGACGCTCCCGCAGCTCCCGCCGGTAGGCCTCTTCGAGGCCGGTCTGATCGGGAGGAAGAAAGGGCCCGCCGGGATTATAGACCAGGCTGAGGGTGCGCTCCGGCTCGATGCCGTAGCCGAGCTGGTTGAGCTGCCGGATGGCAGAGACGCTCTGTCCGAACACCCCTTCGCCCCGCTGGGCCTGCACGTTGCTATCCAGGTAGCAGGGGAGCGAGGCGACCAGCTGAACGTCGTGGTTTCGATAGAATCGTGGCAACCCGGCCATTCCCGGTTCGAAAAAAACCGACAGGTTGGTGCGCACCTGCAGCGGGTGGCCGGCGGCCCGCAGTTCGCCGATAAAGCGGGTGAAGTGGGGATTCAGCTCGGGGGCGCCGCCGGTGATATCGACCTGGCAGCCGGGGAGGGCCGTGAGCAGGCGCAAGATCGATTCCATGGTCGGCCAGGCCATCACCTCGGGCCGGTTCGGGCCTCCGCTGACGTGGCAGTGGCGGCACTGCAGGTTGCAGCGCAGGCCGACATTGACCTGCAGGCGCTGGACGGCTGCGCTGTGCAGATCCCGGCCGCTTGCTTCGCGGATTTTCCTGTCAAACTCGTTCATCTAATCGGTACCTTTTTTCTCACGTTGTCTAAAGGTCAGAAGCGCACCCGTACCCGGTAGGTCAGGGTGGCGCTGCTTTCAGCGGGAATCTTGATTTGCCAGCTGGCGGTGCCGGCCGTTTCCTTCCGGTGGGGATGACTTTCGCTGAGGATTTCCCAGTCTCCCGGCATCGGTTCGGCCACCCTGACCGTGACCGGCTCGGTCTTGGCATTGTTCAGCACGATCTGGTAGGCGCTTTCGAAGACATAGTTGTAGCGGCCCGAGCCGCCCAGCTTCTGGAAATCGGTCTGCTTCCTGTTGGCGGTGACGTCGAAGGCGTCGCCGAGCTTGAGCCGGACCCTTTCGTTTTTCGGCGTGTGGTCGATGCGGTCCTCGCCGACGAACTGGGCGCTGCCCTGGCGGTCCTTCTTGTAGACCCGGACGATCCCCTTCGGCAGCGGCATCCCCAGGCCGGCCTCCTCGCGGTTGGCCAGCTCGAGAAAGACCCCCACCTTGAGTTTCTCGCCGAGGCTGTCATAGCGCCCCCGGTAGTAGTAATCCCCTCCCTGCAGCAGGTATTCGCGCACCGCCGGCACCCCGGCGGCGCTGAGCAGGCTGACCTGCTTGGTCTGGTTCTCGCGCAGGGTGGTCGGCCGGCCGAGGCTGTAGAGGTGGTATTCGAACAGGCTTTCCTCCGGCATCGGCGCCGAGGCGGCGACCATCCCCTTTTCCATCATCAGATCGCGGGCCATCGGCATTGGCTGGCGCACCTGGTTGACGTCCCCCGCCACCAGCTGCAGGCGGGCCGAGCGGTAGCTGGTGCCGCTGCGGTTGGTCAGGGTCACCCAGCCGGAGAGGTCGAGGGTGGAATCGTCTTCGCTCAGCTGGGCCACGTAGTCGGCGTTCCAGGAGAGCCCCGAGGTCAGGTAGGCCAGCTCGAGCTGCTGCTCGCCGCCCTTGGCGCTGTGCAGCTGCAGTACCAGGGTCGGCCGGTCGCGCAGGTCGGCGGGGACATCGGGATAGACCAGCCGCCCCGGCACCCCGGTCTCGATGCGGTCGCCGATTTTCAGCACCACGCCGCCGCTGGCGGCCAGCACCTCGGCGGTCTCGAAGCTGTCTTCGCCGGTCTGGGGGTGGACGCGGACCACCTGCACGGTCTTGCCGACGTATTTTTCCAGCAGCGTCTGCGGGGTCAGCAGGTCGAAGTCGAAATTCTGCTCGATCACCTGCACCCCGTCGGGGTCGCCGAGACTGCGCAGCAGGGCGGTCTCCGGGCGGATGCCGGCGCTCACCTCGCGCAGGGCCAGGCGGTTTTCCCCCTGCCGCAAGTTCACCTTGCGCTGGTCGCGAACCAGGGCCAGGTTGTCGTTGTAGATGGTGACGGCGACTTCCTGCTGGTCGCTCAGGGTGCTGCGCAGTTCAAGCGGCGGCTCGGCGACGGCCGGCGCTGCGGCGAGGGCCAGCAGCATGGTCAGCAACAGGATGCGTTTCATGAGTTCTCCTTTTCGGTACAGCCAGGCCCGACCAGGCGTGCTAAGCGTTCCGGCTACCCTTCAAGTATATACAGCGAAATCAAGAGCGCCAAGGGTGATGGCCGGGCAGCAGAAAATTACCTTTGCAGCGACAGTGCGGAACACGAACGGGCCGGGGCGTTCCACGCTTGACCTGCCGTGGCAAAAGGACTAAGCTCCCGCTCATGTCTGGACGAAAATTTACTCCTTTTGCCATTGGCGCATTCACCATCATTCCGGAAGGTTTTCCGGCGCCGTCCCCCTGCGGCCTGCCGCTGGTGCTGGGTAAACACGGGGCCTTCGGCTCCGGCGAACATGAAACCACCACTTCCTGCCTTGAGCTGCTGCCGACCATCCCCGGCATAGGCGGTTGCCGTGCGCTCGATTTGGGAAGTGGTACCGGTATCCTGGCAATCGCCGCCGCCCGCCTGGGAGCGGCGGAGATTGCCGCCATCGATCTGGAATGGGCGGCGGCCGTCTCCTGCCAGGAGAATGTCCGGCTGAATGAGCTCGATGCCCGGGTCTTTACCATCTGTGGTGAACTGTCGGCGATTTCCTTCGACCCTTTCGACCTGGTGATGGCCAATATTTATGTCGATATCCTGCTCCCCTTGGCTGGTCAGCTGGTGACCCTGACCCGCCCCGGCGGCCACATCCTCCTTTCCGGCATTCCGCTGCAAGACAAGTTCGACATCTGCCGGCGCTACACGAATCTCGGGTGCACCGTGGTCGACAGTCGAATTATGGAAGATTTTGCCACCTACCTGTTGTCCAGGCCGCTCTGATCTTTCCCGACGGTCTTTCTCTGAAATAATCCAATCTCCGCTCACAAGGGCCCCTGAAATATTCAGTCCCTTTCCAGGGGGAGGTAAAGGGACTCAGGTTCACTGCCGGTGCCGTTGTGAATTGCGCGGAGCGAATCGCCTCTCGCTGTGCCACGCTGGCTCTGGCGCCACGGCAGCCAGCTCAGGGGGCGGTTGCGGACCTGAAGCGGAATATCCGGAATACGCTTGGGCTGCGGGAAGGATGCCGCCAATGAACAGTCGGGATAAGGGGGGATGAAGTAATGTCTAAACGATTGTGCGGGCATTGATTTGCTATTCTGGGGTGGTTTCTTCGCCGACCGGCAGACGCAGTAGATAGAAGGTGACCCCCAGGGCGATGACCGGCAGCACGATCCGAACCCACAGAATGTCCAGCAAGAATATGGTTGATATAAGAATGCTGACCCAAATCAGGGCGATGGCCTTGAGCTTGGCCTTGAAGGGAATGCCATTGCCGTCGAGATAAAGGCGAACCAGGGGGCCCAACTGCTCATGCCGGATCAGCCAGGCGTAAAAGCGGCTGGAACTGCGCGAAAAACAGGCCAGCGCCAGGAGCAGAAAGGGGACCGTCGGAAGCACGGGGAGAAAGAGGCCCAAAACGGCCAGTACCACGCTGGTGCAGCCCACCAGGTGCAAGCCCCAGCGCAGCAGAGGGGCATGGTTTCTTCTGTCGTTATCCTGAGGCGTGCGCATGGCGTCAGGCCGGTTCCAGCCCGGCGAACTTGAGCAGCAGTTTTTTGGGGCCGACGCTGCGGAAGGAGATGGTGACTTTCTGGTTGTCGCCGCTCCCTTCGATGCGGCGCACGGTGCCGACGCCGAACTTGACGTGGCGCACCTGCATGCCGAGGCGCAGCCCCTCTTCGGCGTCGGGGACGACCCGCACCTCGTCTTCGAAGGGGGAGTCGTCCTCGTCGAAGGGGGAGGGGGCCAGTTGCTCGAAGATCGAAGCCAGGTTGTGGCCGGCGGTCTTGTGCAATGCCGGTGCGGGGGCCGGCGCGTCGCCCAGGGCGGTCGGCGGGATTTCGCCGAGAAAGCGGCTCGGCGGGTTGAACTGGTAGTCGCCGTAGATCCGGCGGCGGCGGGCATGGGTCAGGTAGAGCTTCTCCATGGCCCGGGTCATGCCGACGTAGCAGAGCCGCCGCTCTTCTTCCACCTCGTCGCCGCCATCGCTGCTGCGCGAGTGGGGGAACAGCCCTTCCTCCATGCCGGTCATGAAGACGACCGGAAATTCCAGTCCCTTGGCCGCGTGCAGGGTCATCAGGGTGACCCGGTCGAGGCTGCCGTCGTAGGAGTCGAGGTCGGTGATCAGGGCGACCTGTTCCAGGTATTCGGTCAATGTCCCCTCGCTGCCGAAATGTTCTTCCATCCCCGCCAGCAGCTGCTCCAGGTTTTCCATCCGGTTCCGGGCTTCTTCGGTGCGCTCGTCGCGCAGCATCGGCCCGTAGCCGCTGTCGTCGATGATGGCGGCGGTCAGCTGCGGGTAGGGGAGCTCTTCCAGCTGCCGGCGGAACTGTTCCATCATCGTGACGAAGGCCTGCACCTTGCCGGCCGTGGCTCCTTTGAGCAGGCCGCGTTCGAGCGCCAGGGCGCAGGCGGGGAGAAAGCCCCCGGCTTCTTCTTCGAGCGTAGCGATCCGTTCGACGGTGGTGTTGCCGATGCCGCGGGTCGGCACGTTGACGATGCGGCGGGCCGAGATGGAGTCGGCCGGATTGGCCAGCACCCGCAGGTAGGCCAGGATGTCCTTGATTTCCATCCGCGAGTAGAACTTGACCCCGCCGAACATGACGTAGGGCAGCCCGCGGCCGCGCAGCGCTTCTTCGAGGGTGCGCGACTGGGCGTTGGTGCGGTAGAAGACGGCGATGTCCCGCAGGTGGCGGCCGCTCTCCTTGAGCCGGCTGATTTCGCCGGCGACGAAGCGGGATTCTTCCATGTCGTCGGGGAGCGCCTCGAGGGTGATCTTTTCCCCCTGCGGGTTCTCGGTCCAGAGGGTTTTCCCCTTGCGGCCGCGGTTTTTCGCCACCACTTCGCCGGCTGCCTCCAGGATGGTGCGGGTCGAGCGGTAGTTCTGCTCGAGGCGGATGGTGGTGCAGCCGGGGTAGTCCCGCTCAAAGCCGAGGATGTTGCCGATCTCGGCACCGCGCCAGGCGTAGATCGACTGGTCGTCGTCGCCGACCACGCAGAGGTTGTTATGACCGCCGGCGAGCAGCTGGACAATCCGGCACTGCACCTGGTTGGTGTCCTGGAACTCGTCGATGTGGATGTAGCGGAAGCGTTGGCGATACTTGTGCAGCACCTCGGGGTGGGCCTCGAACAGCCGCACGGCCAGCAGCAGCAGGTCGCCGAAGTCGAGGGCGTTGGCCTGCTGCAGCCGTTTCTGGTAGCGCGCGTAAACCCGCGCCGTCAGTTCGTTGTAGTAATCGCCGGTATCGAGCTGCTCGGGGAAGAGGCCCTTGTTCTTGGCGGCGTCGATGGCCCAGGCGGCGGCCCGTGCCTTGAGGGTCTTTTCGGGGATGTTGAGGTCTTTGAGCACGGCCTTGAGCAGGCGTTCCTGGTCCTGGTCGTCGTAGATGGTGAAGTCGGAGGAGTAGCCGAGCACGGCGATCTCGCGGCGCAGGATACGCACACAGGTGGCGTGAAAGGTGGCGACCCAGGGGAGCTCCGATTCGCCGAGCAGGCGCACCAGGCGCTCCTTCATTTCGGCGGCGGCCTTGTTGGTGAAGGTGACGGCCAGAATCTGCCAGGGGGCGACGCCATGGGCGCGGATCAGGTGGGCGACCCGGTGGGTCAGGGTGCGGGTCTTGCCGGAACCGGCCCCGGCCAGCAGCAGCAGCGGCCCCTCATGGTGCAGCACCGCCTGGCGCTGGGGGGCGTTGAGCCCGGTGAGCAGGTCGGTCACCTTACTGGTCCTCCAGGGAGCGGCTCATCAGGGCCCGGTTATAGGCGGAGACCATGTCCCGCCGGGAGATGATGCCGACCAGCTTGCGATGGGTTTCCCGGTCAACCACCGGCAGCTGCTCGATGTTGCGGTAGCCGATTTTGCGCATGGCCTGGTCGAGATCCTCGTCGGCATGGGCGGTGATGACCTTTTCGGTAGCCAGTTCCTTGACCACGACCAGGTCCATCAGGTCCCGTTCGAACACAACGCCCATGAAATCCTGCACCGAAATGATGCCGGTCAGGTCGCCATTGGAGTCGACCAGCGGAAAGTTGGTGTGCTTGGTCTGCTCGATGAAGTCGGCAAACTGGCCGAGGGTCATCCCCTCCGGAATGGCTTCGACATCGCGGATCATCACCTCGCCGACCTTCAGCGACTTCATGATGTTGCGTTCCTTGCCTGACTCCAGGTCGATGCCGGCGCGGGTCAGTTCGAAGGTTTCCAGGCTGTCTTTTTTGAAATGGCGGGCCATGGCGGTGCCGATGACGCAGGTCAGCATGATCGGGATGATAACCTCATAGCTGTCGGTGATTTCGAACAGCAGGAAGATAGCGGTCATCGGCGAGTGGGTTGCCGCCGCCAGGAAGGCCCCCATGCCGACCAGCGCGTAGGCGCCCGGGGCAATTCCGGCGGCAGGGAAGATCTGTGCGACCAGGTAACCGAAAGCGCCGCCGGCGACCGCACCCAGGTACAGGCAGGGGGCGAACATGCCGCCGGGAAGACCGGAGCCGAGGGTGATTGAGGTTGCGATGGCCTTGGCCAGCACCAGGGCGGCGAGCAGATACCAGGTCGGTTGATACCAGGTCTGGTCGCCGAGCAGCACGGTTTCAATGAATTCGTAGCCGTTGCCGAAGACCTGGGGGAAGAAGACCCCGATCAGGCCGACGGCCAGGCCGCCGAGGATCGGTTTGGCCAGCCGATGGACCTTGATGGCATCGATGCGGTCCTTGATCCGAAAATGGACGTCGATGAAGGCGGCTGCCAGGCCGCCGATGATTAGTCCGAGCAGTACGTAGAGTCCGAATTCCCAGAAACTGTGTACCGCGTAGTGGGGAGCGTAGAGTTCCGAGGTGTTGCCGAGCAGGGCGCGGGAGACGACGGTGGCCATGCCGCTGGCGATGACGATGGAGGTGAAGCTGGAAAGCTCGAAGGCCGCCAGCAGAACGATTTCCTGGGCGAAGAAGACCCCGGCGATCGGCGCGTTGAAGGTGGCCGCCACCCCGGCGGCGGCGCCGCAGGCGACCAGCACCTTGAGGCGGTCGCCGCTCATCTTGAACATCTGGCCGAACTGCGAGCCGATGGCGCCGCCGATCATGGCGATCGGCCCTTCCTGTCCCGCGCTGCCGCCGGAGCCGATGGTGATGGCGGCTCCGAAACCGCGGGTGAAGATCGGCCGCAGGCGCAGCTTGGCGCCGCGCAGGTTGACCCGTTCAAGAAACCCGGCAAAGCCCCCTTTGAGGTCCTCACCGAACCAGTGCCAGAGAGGGACCATCAGGAGGCCGCCGATGGCCGGGAAAAAAATTACCGCCAGGCGCTGTGGACTCCATTCGTGCAGGGAAAAGTTGAGCAGGTGCTCGCCCTGCTCGAAAATGCCCCAGTGCATGAAGTCGATGGTTTTGCGGAAGGCATAATTTCCCAACCCCCCCAGCAGGCCGATAATGACCGCCAGGATGATCAGGAAGGTGTTTTCGCTGATGCGGAAATATCCCGGCAGGCTGGCCGTGAACTGGCGCAGTTTTTCGGGGGTACGGCGGGCAGAAGACAAAACGATTACTCCACGGTGACGCTTTTAGCCAGGTTTCGGGGTTGGTCGACGTCGGTTCCCTTGAGCACGGCGATGTGGTAAGCCAGCAGCTGCAGGGGGACCGAGGTCAGAATCGGCATCAGGTCGTCGGCTATGGAGGGAATCACCAGCAGGGCGTCGGCCTTGTCGCCGAGGCCGGCACCGCCGGCATCGGTGACGGCGATGACCTTGCCGGCCCGGGCCTGGACTTCTTCCATGTTGGAGACGACCTTTTCAAAGGTGTCGTTTTCCGGCACGATGACCACCACCGGCATGTGCTCGTCGATCAGGGCGATCGGGCCATGCTTCATCTCGCCGGCCGGGTAGCCTTCGGCGTGGATGTAGGAGATTTCCTTGAGCTTGAGGGCTCCCTCGAGGGCGGCCGGGTACTGGTTGCCGCGGCCGAGGTAGAGAAAGTCGCGGGCGCCCATGAAGTCGCGGGCGATAGCTTCGATGGCCTCGTTCAGCTCGAGGCTTTCCTCGATCTTGCGCGGCAGGCTCAGCAGCTCGCCGGCCAGCTGCCGGCAGCTCTCGGCGGTGAGGACGCCCCTGGCCCGGCCGAGCCGCAGGGCGAGAAGAAAGAGGGCGACCAGCTGGGTGGTGAAGGCCTTGGTCGAGGCGACCCCGATTTCCGGGCCGGCGTGGGTGTAGATGACGCCATCGCATTCGCGGGGGATCGACGATTCGACCACGTTGCAGTCGTCTTGTTGCCGTTCAAATGCAGTTCGCTTTCGAAGGGGAGGGTGCTCGGCGAGAGGCCGACCGCCATCACCACCACGTCGGCGTCGATCGACTGTTCGGTC
>NZ_JBFHGD010000122.1:0-9878 GCF_041583255.1 Trichloromonas sp.
AAAAAGGCGAAGACCTCTTCAATCGGCAAGGGGATGGTGAGGCTGTCGTAATAGCTGTGGCTTGCCGGCTTTTCCATCAATCCTCCTGGCGGTGGGCGATGAAGGGGGTGTAGCGGGTGGCCTCGAACTGAATATTGCCGGTTTTGAACGAGAGCCGGTAATCGGACCCCGCCGGATGGTAGCGCAGCAGGGAGGCGTGCAGAAGCAGCTGGCCGGGGAGCTTGATGCCGAGCTGTTCCAGCTGCTGCGGATAGGTGCCGTGAATATTCCGGTAGCTTTCGAGGGCGGATTGGATTGCGGTGCCTTGCTGCAGGCAGTCGGCAAGCGCTCGCTTGGCCAAGCTGTATCCTGCCGCCCAGGCACCGACGAACATCACCACCGCCGCCAGCAGCACATAGTATTTCTCCCGCTTGCGCGGCGAGGGGGAGAGCAGGGCGGCGCCAAAGGCGAGGATCAGCAGGGAGCCGGCTGCAGGGATGGAGACCAGCGGCAGCATCCCCTCGCCGAACCAGAGACCGGCAATGGGGGCGGCGGCCAGCAGCAGCAGGCAGAGAAGGCGGCAAAGGGCGGGGTTCGTCATGGGTCCGGCTGGCGCCTCAGCGACGGCCGCCGAAGAGCGAACCGAGCACGCCGCGAATCAGGCTGCGTCCGACCTGGCTGCCGATCGACCGGGCGGCGCTTTTGGCAAAGGATTCCACCAGGTTGTCCTTTTTGCGGCCGCGCGGGGGCGCCGGTTTCTGTGCCGCTTTGTCGGCGGCCTGCTGCTGGGCCTGCGCTTCGGCCTGGCTGGCCCGCTCCTGCAGGATCTCGTAGGCCGATTGGCGGTCGATATCCCGTTCGTAGTGGCCGTACAGCAGCGAGCCCTGGATGACCTGGGCCCGCTCCGCCTCCGTCAGCGGCTGCAGGCGGCTCCTTGGCGGGCAGATCAGCGCCCGTTCGACGATGGTCGGCGCCCCCTTGGCGTCGAGCACCGAAAGGAGCGCTTCGCCGACGCCGAGCTCGGTGATGACGGCGGCGGTGTCGAGCCGCGGGTTGGGGCGGAAGGTCTCGGCGGCCACCCGCACCGCCTTCTGATCTTTGGGAGTGAAGGCCCGCAGGGCGTGCTGGATGCGGTTGCCGAGCTGGCCGAGCACATCGTCGGGGATGTCGCGGGGACTCTGGCTGACAAAGTAAACGCCGACCCCTTTGGAGCGGATCAGCCGGACCACCTGCTCGATCTTGTCCTGCAGGGTCTTAGGCGCCTCATCGAAGAGCAGGTGGGCCTCGTCGAAAAAAAAGACCAGTTTCGGTTTTTCCGGGTCGCCGATTTCGGGGAGCTGCTCGAACAGTTCAGAGAGCAGCCAGAGCAGGAAGGTGGCGTAAAGCTGCGGAGACAGGATCAGCTGGTTGGCCGCCAGGATATTGATCATCCCCCGGCCGTCATCGGCGGTCTGTATGAAATCGGCGAGGTTGAGTGCCGGTTCGCCGAAGAATTTATCCCCGCCCTGGTCCTCGAGGCCGAGCAGGCGACGCTGGATGGCGCCGATACTGGCGGCCGAGATGTTGCCGTACTCGGTGGTGTACTCGCGGGCATTTTCCCCCACGTAGCGAACCATCGACTGCAGGTCCTTGAGGTCGAGCAGCAGCAGGCCGTTGTCGTCGGCGATGCGGAAGACCAGGCTGAGTACCCCGCCCTGGACTTCGTTGAGGTTAAGCAGGCGGGTCAGCAGCAGCGGCCCCATGTCCGACACCGTGGTGCGCACCGGGTGCCCCTGCTGGCCGAACACATCCCAGAAGGTGACCGGGTAGGCTTCCGCGGCAAAATCGTCCAGCCCCAGCTGTTGCGCCCGTTCGACTATCTTGGGATGGTCGCCGCCGGCGCGGGCCATCCCGGTAAGGTCGCCCTTGACGTCGGCCATGAAGACCGGCACCCCCATGCGGCTGAAGCCTTCGGCCAGCAGGCGCAGGGTGATGGTCTTGCCGGTGCCGGTGGCCCCGGCGATCAGGCCGTGGCGGTTGGCCATTTTCGGCAGCAGGGAAACATCCTTGTCGGCGCGGGCGAGCAGCATCGGGGTAGGCATGGCGATGAAACCTCCTTAAATTCGAATCCGTATTTTATAGTCGAATAAAAAGAATAACGCA
Organism: Trichloromonas sp.; assembly: GCF_041583255.1. Lineage (NCBI taxonomy): Bacteria > Pseudomonadati > Thermodesulfobacteriota > Desulfuromonadia > Desulfuromonadales > Trichloromonadaceae > Trichloromonas > Trichloromonas sp. The sequence continues at coordinate 2,122 of NZ_JBFHGD010000122.1, forward strand.
AATGAGAGCGTCGGCAACGGCGGATGGGGGCCTCGCCTCGAGTCCCGGCGTTTTGCCGCTTGACTTTAATTCAAACGTTCGTTTAAATTGTGGTTGTTGAATAGATCAATAATGGGAGTATGACATGAGCCAACCGGATACCAAGGGGCGGATTCTCGATGTGGCCGAGGAGCTGTTTGCCCGCCAAGGCTTTCATGCCACCTCGCTGCGGGCGATCACCGGCGCGGCCGAGGTCAACCTGGCGGCGGTCAATTACCATTACGGTTCCAAGGAAGCCTTGCTCGACGCGGTCTTCGAGCGGCGCCTGACCCCCTTGAACTTTGAGCGGCGAGCCCGGCTGGATGCGGTGCAGGCGCTGGCTGCGTTCGAAGGGCGGCCACCGCGGGCCGAGGAGCTGCTGCGGGCCTTGATTGAGCCGACCCTGCGTTTGTACGAAACCGGCCCCGGGGCGGGTTCGTTTATCCTGCTGGTCGGCCGGGCCCTGTCCGGTTCGGATGAGCTGGTTCGCAAAATCTTTCTGCAGCATATGGGGGCTGTGTTTACCCTGTTGCTCGACTTGCTGGGACAGGCTCTGCCGCAGTTGCCGAAACAGCAGTTGTTCTGGCGGCTTCAGTTTTCCTTGGGAGCCACCGGCCATGCTCTGCGCTGGGCGGGTGGGGGAATGGAGCTGCCCGGCGGGGTCAGCCCACCGGCAAGCGTCGAGGAGCTGATCGACATGGTGGTCGGCTTCACCGCTGCCGGAATGGAGGCACCATGACGCTCAAATCATTCGTGCCAGCCCTGCTGTCGGTTTTTTTGCTATCCGGCTGCGCTTTACATAAGCCGAAGGCGGCGGCCCCGTTGCCCCTGCCGGAGAACTTTGCCGCGGCCCTGGGCGACACCGGCGACGCGACGCTTCCCGAGCGCTGGTGGACGCTGTTCGACGATCCCCGGCTCGATGCGCTGATGGAGCAGGCCTTCGCCGGCAATCTTGATCTGGCCCAGGCGCTGGCCCGGCTCGAGCAGCTGCAGGCGATGGGGCGCCAGTCCGCAGCCGCGCGGCAGCCGTATCTCAACTTGGAAGGGAGCGGCGGACGCGGACGCCAGCAGTCCATTGCCGGACCGGTTTCCTCGGACAGTTTTCGCCTGTCGGCGGCGGCGGGGTTCGAACTCGACCTCTGGCAGAAGCTCAAGTCCCGCAGCGATGCCGCCGACCTCGACGTGCTGGCATCGCGGCAGGATATTCAGTCCCTCTACCTGTCCCTGACCGCGCAGTTGGCCGAACTCTACTATCTGGCGGTGGAGCAGCGCGCCCAGCTTGCCCTCACCGACAGCACCATCGTCTCCTTCGAGGATTCCCTGGCGCGGGTCGAGGATCGTTACCGCAGCGGCCTGGTTCCGGCGGTCGATGTGTACCAGGCCCGGCAGAACCTGGCCGCGGCCAAGGCCCGCCGGCCCCAGGTCGAGCGGACCCTGGCGACCACCGAGCATGCCCTGGCGGTGCTGCTCGGGCGCTACCCCGGGCCAACCCTGTCCGGTGATTCGGCGACGCTCCCGGCCCTGGAGAAAGCTTTTGCCATCGGACTGCCGTCGCAACTGCTGACCCGCCGGCCCGACATCTCCGCGGCATTAGCCCGCCTGCAGGCCAGCGATGAGCGGATCGGCGCGGCCATCGCCGAGCGTTTTCCCTCCTTCGCCCTGATCGGCAACACCGGCGGCGCCAGCGGCGAACTCGACACCCTGCTCAGTTCGCCGAACATCTTCTGGAACCTGTTGCTCAACCTGGCCCAGCCGGTCATTGACGGCGGCCGGCGCAAGGCCGAGGTGGAGCGCACGCAGGCGGTCTTCAGGGAAAGCCTGGCCGAGTATCACCTGGTCGTGCTGCGCGCCTTTCAGGAGGTCGAAGACGCCCTGGCCCAGGGGCGCACCAGTGCCGAGCGCATCGGCCTGCTCGAAGCGCGGCTCGCCGCCGCCAGCGCGGCTCGACGCCTGGCCCTTGACCGTTACCTGCAGGGGCTCAGCGATTACCTGCCGGTGCTGACATCCCAGGCGACCGAGTTCGATGCCGAAAGCCAGTTGCTGGCCGCCCGCCGCCAGCTGGTTTCCGATCGCATCGCCCTGGCCCGCGGGCTGGGAGGCGGCTGGATGGAGCAGGCCCTGGAGTCACGATTGAATACCACATCCGAACAAGGATCTGAACTATGAGCGCCAAATCGAAGCTGATCAAAATCGTCCTGCCCCTGCTGATCCTGGTCCTGGCCGTGGTCGGCATGCGGGTGCTGATTGCCAGCCGTGAAGAACCGAAGAAGGAGGTCCGGGAAATCCCCGGCGCCCTGGTCGAAACTCTGGCGGTGACCCGCGGCAGCCGGGCGGTCAAGGTGGTCGGCACCGGCACCGTCCAGCCTTTTCGGGAAATCACCCTGACCCCGCAGGTCGGCGGGCGCCTGCTGGAGGTGTCGCCGAACTTTGTCGCCGGTGGCTTCTTCCGTACCGGCGAAGTCCTGCTGCGCATCGAGGACACCGATTACCGGTTGGCGGTGGACAAGGCCCGGGCGACCCTGGCCAAGGCCGAATACGAGTTGGCCAACGAGCAGGGCCTGGCCGACGTCGCCAGGCGCGAGTGGGAGCGGATGGGCTTTTCCGGCGAACAGCCGAGCCCGCTGGTGCTGCGCGAGCCGCAACTGAAGAATGCCGGCGCCTCGCTGCTGTCGGCCCGCGCCGCTCTCGGCCAGGCCGAACTCGACCTGGCGCGCACCCTGATAAGGGCCCCCTTTGACGGCCTGGTGCGTTCCGAATCGGTCGATCCCGGCCAGGTGGTCCGGGTCGGCACGGCGGTAGCGACCCTGATCGGCAGCGATCAGGCCGAAGTGCTGGTCCCCCTGCCGCTGGCCGAGCTCGACTGGCTCGCAGTGCCGCGCCCCGGCAGTGCAGGGCCGGGTGCCGCAGCCGAAATTCGGCTGTCGACCGGCGACGACCAGCACCGCTGGGAGGGGCGGCTCGACCGGGTTCTGGGTGAGGTCGATCCCCAGGGGCGCATGGCCCGGGCGGTGATCAAGGTGGCCGATCCCTACGGTTTGCAGGCCGGCGGCAGCGAGCGGCCGGCGCTGGCCATGGGGACCTTTGTCGAGGTGACCCTGCATGGACGGCAGCTCGATGACGTGGTGGTGCTGCCGGCGGCCGCCCTGCGCGACGAGCAGACCGTCTGGGTGGCCAGGGAGCAGAAGCTGCAGGTGCGGCCGGTCGAGGTGCTGCGCCGAACCCGCGACGAAGTGGTGATCGGTTCCGGCCTCGAGGCCGGCGACCAGGTGGTGCTGACCTATCTTCCCGGTGCCGCCCCGGGGATGAAGCTGCGGCCGATTGAGCCCCCGGCCTCCACGGAGAACCAGCCATGAGAAGCGCAATCCGCTGGATGGCCCATAACCACGTGGCTGCCAACCTGTTGATGCTGGTCTTCGTAGTCGGCGGCCTCCTCCTCGGCCCGCGGGTCAAGCAGGAGGTCTTCCCCGAAATTTCCCTCGACTGGATCAGCATTTCAGTCCCCTATCCTGGCGCCGGCCCGGAGGAGGTCGAAGAGGGGATCATCCTCAAGATCGAAGACAATCTCACCGGGGTCGACGGCATCAAGCAGATCAAGTCGACGGCCGCCGAAGGTTCCGGCACGGTGATGGTCGAGGTCGGCGAGGGGATGGATCCGGACCAGCTGCTGCAGGACGTCAAGAGCGAAGTCGACCGCATCACCACCTTTCCCCTCGACGCCGAGAAGCCGATCATCTCCAAGGTGCTCAACCGTCGCGAAGTCATTTCGGTGGTGGTCTACGGCGACCTGCCGGAACGCAGCCTGCGCGAGCAGGCCGAGCGGCTGCAGGACGAACTGCTGACCCTGCCGCAGATCACCCAGGTCGACCTGGGCGGGGTGCGCCCCTACGAGATTTCCATCGAGATTGCCGAAGCCGACCTGCGCCGCTACCAGCTGACCCTCGAGGGCGTGGCCGCCCGCATCCGCAAGGCTTCCCTCGATCTGCCCGGCGGCACGGTGCGCACCGAAGGGGGCGAAATCCTGCTGCGGACCAAGGAAAAGCGCTATTTCGGCCCCGGGTACGCCGACCTGGTGATCGTTACCAGGGCCGACGGCACCCAGGTGCGGCTGCGGGATATCGCGACAGTCAAGGACACCTTTGCCGAGACCGACACTTTTGCCACCTTCGACGGCAAGCCGGCGGCGATGGTCAAGGTCTACCGGGTCGGCGAACAGAAACCGACCGAGATTTCGCTGCTGGTCGATGCCTATGTTAAAGAAAAGCAGGGGCAGCTGCCGCCGGATCTGCACATCGCGACCTGGAACGACACCTCCGAGCTGCTCGAGAGCCGGATGAACCTGCTGACCAAGAACGCCTGCTTCGGCCTGGTGCTGGTCTTCATCGTGCTCGGTCTGTTTCTCGAGATCCGGCTGGCGCTGTGGGTCATGCTCGGCATTCCGATCTCTTTTCTCGGCACCCTCTTCCTGATGCCGACGGTGGGGGTGTCAATCAACATGATCACCCTTTTTGCCTTCATCCTGGCCCTGGGAATCGTAGTCGACGACGCTATCGTGGTGGGCGAAAACATCTATGAGCATCGCCAACTCGGCAAGCCCTATCCCGAATCCGCGGTGGACGGAGCCCAGGAGGTGGGTATCCCGGTGGTCTTTTCGATTCTGACCACGGTGGCGGCCTTCCTGCCGCTGGTCTTCGTCAGCGGGGTGATGGGCAAGTTCATCAAGTCGATCCCGCTGGTGGTGATCGTCATCCTGCTGGTCTCGCTGCTGGAGTCGCTGTTCGTACTCCCCGCCCACCTGGCCATCGGTCGTCCGCATCAGGCTCCCCGCGGCCTGCTCGGAGCCATTGACCGCACCCGGCGCTGGTTTGGCCGGCAGCTCGATCGCTTTATCGCCGGACCTTACCGGAAGACGCTGGAATGCTGCCTGCGTCACCGCTACACCACCATTGCTGCCGCTATTGCCTGCCTGATGCTGTCGGTGGGGGTGGTCAAGGGGGGGCTGATCCGCTTCAATTTCATGCCCGAGGTCGATGGCGACCAGATCATCGCCTCGCTGCAGATGCCCCGCGGCACCCCGGCCGAAGAGACGGCGCGGGTGCAGCGCCTGATCGCCGACAAGGCGCTGGCCACGGTGGCCGAATATGACGCCGAACGTCCCGACGGCAGCACCATCCTGCGCCACCTCTACGCGGTGGTCGGGGGCAAGGTGGCCGAAAGCGGGCCGGCGGCCGGAGGCGAAAGCGCCGGCGCGGCCCACCTGGCCGATGTCGCCCTGCTGCTGACCCTGAGCGAGAAGCGCGGCATCCCCGCCGCCGAAATATCCGACCGCTGGCGGGAGTCGGTCGGCGAAATCCCCGGCGTCGAGTCGCTGGTTTTCAAGTCGAACCTGGTGCACATGGGGGCCAACATCGACATCCTGCTGGCCCATGACAACTTCGAGGTGCTCGACCAGGCCTCCGAGCGCATCCGGGCGTCGCTGGCCGAATATCCCGGGGTCGGCGATATCGAGGACACCTATGCCCGCGGCAAGCGCGAAATCAAATTGCGGCTGAAGCCCGAGGCCCTCACCCTCGGTGTGACCGAAGAGGATCTCGGCCGGCAGATCCGCAGCGCCTTTTACGGCGCCGAGGCCCTGCGCCTGCAGCGCGGCCGCAACGAGGTGAAGGTCATGGTGCGTTATCCCGAAGCGGACCGGGGCAGCCTCTGGGACCTCGAAGCGCTGCGTATCCGCACCCCGCAGGGAGGCGAACTTCCCCTGGCGCGGGCGGCCTGGATCGACGAAGGGCGCGGCTTTTCCGAAATCAGCCGCACCGACCGCAAGCGGGTCATCAACGTCACCGCCCGGGTCGACAGCAAGCAGGCCAGCGCCCAGGACATCCTCACCGAGCTCAAGGGGGGGCTGCTGCGAGAGCTGGCCCACGACTACCCCGGCCTCACCTTCGACATGGAGGGGGAGGAGAAGGAGCGACGCGATTCGATGGCCAGCATGGGGCGCGGTTTTGTGCTGGCGCTCTTTGCCATCTTCGCCCTGCTGGCGATCCCTTTCCGCAGCTACAGCCAGCCCTTTCTGATCATGGCGGCCATTCCCTTCGGCATCGTCGGCGCCATCGCCGGCCACCTGATCATGGGATTTAACCTGAGCATGCTGTCGATGTTCGGCATCGTCGCGCTCTCCGGGGTGGTGGTCAACGACTCGCTGCTGCTGATCGATCGGGTCAACACCAATCGCCGCGACGGACAGCTCGACCTTCACCAGGCGCTGGTCGAGGGCGGGGTGCGCAGGTTCCGGCCGATCCTGCTGACCTCGCTGACCACCTTCTTCGGGCTGGCGCCGATGATCCTGGAGACCAGCGTGCAGGCCCAGTTCCTGATCCCCATGGCGATCAGCCTCGGCTTCGGCATCCTCTTCGCCACCGGCATCACCCTGCTGCTGATTCCCTCCCTCTATTTTGCCCTCGAGGATATCCGGCGGCTCTTCGGCTTGCGCGAGAGTCATGCCGATCATGCCGGGTAGGTAAAACTTATGCCATCGGGACAGGCGCGTTTCGCCTGTCCCGTTGTGCGGTTGGGACTGGGCCGGAAGCGGATGAAGCGTTTTGGTACGACTGGTGTTGCTGTCTGGCGACAGGCTCCGTTTCGAGTTCGCTCCGTAGCCGCAATGAAACTATACGTGATGTTCAACGTTTGCCAGCATCCTGCCGGCGCAGCGGGAAAAATTTGCGGCGGAATGCCTTTTTTACGTCTCCAATAGGAGACAATTCGAGACGATTTTTTGACCGCAGGCCTGCATTTTTTTACCCGTAATCAATTTGTGGGTTCTATCTCCCCGGTATTGTTGATATGATGTCGATGGCATGGGGATTGCTACTTTTCGCTTAGACGTAATCTGCCTGCTTAAAAGGAGCTTACAAGATGAAAAGATCGACATTGAATTACCGGGAAAAGCCGCAAAATCACAAAATCGGGAAGCGGAGCATGTCTTTGTTTCTGCTGCTTGTGACAGGGACGCTGTTGTTTCTTTCAGGTTCAATCAGCATGCTTGTCTGCCTGCTCTGGCTGGGCGGGTTGTTTTCCTTTTTTATTATGTTGGCCGGCATGAACGAAGACATTGCCGATGATGCCGCGCCTCGAAAAGGGGCTGTAATTCCGGTCGCCATTCAGCACAGAAGCATCAACAGTCCCAGGTTCTTTTCGCCGACCCACAGCGAATGAGCCTGCTGTCGAATATCGGCTAGTTTTCATTTCTGCTTAACGCCAAGAGGCGGACCCATTTCGGAGTCCGCCTCTTGTTTTTATGCCTGCTTGATGGCACTGTGATTTCTATCGTAACCAGACCGGCTGCCTAATACGCATCGATTCGATGCTGATATCGTTCTCTCTGCTGACGGCGCGGATGGTCGGATCGCCGGTGACTTTAGGGTGTCCGTCGGCAACCTGTTCGACTTTGTTCGAGACGAAGGGCATCATCGACTCATCCCTTTTCCGGCAAGAAAATGTCAACGCCATGTCGTTGTTTACGCGGCCATTTGTGTTTTAATCAAGTATATCCATAGACCTCGTGCCCAGGGGGCTCATATGTCGTCATTCAGGTTTCTGCTTCTGCTTTCTTTCATCCTGTTCTCCGCTCGGTCCGAGGCAACTGCTCTCGAAATTGTCTCCATCAGCCCTTCTACCGCAGCCGTCGGTTCCCGGGTCAGCGTCACCGGCGGGCCATTCGAGGCTGGCCTGCAGGTGCTGATCGG
>NZ_JBFHGD010000123.1:0-9874 GCF_041583255.1 Trichloromonas sp.
AATATATCTTATGCGACCCACCGTTTGTAAAGGGCACCAACGCAGAGAGGGCTCCCCCTTTCGAATAAAATAAATTCGGCTGGTCAGATGACTTCGTTTGGCTAAACTTTTAAGAAAAGGTAATTGGACTTTTCAGGAGGTCTCATGGAATCGAAAGACCTTGACGATCGAATCATCAGCACGGGCAAAAATTTCTTTTCCTGCATCCAGGGCGAAAAGCCCACCCTGTTCAACAAGAACCGCTGGGTCGGCAAGGTCATGGACTGGTGCATGCGCAACGAGGACTTTCGGCTGCAGCTGTTTCGCTTCGTCGATGTCTTCCCCTGCCTGCGGACCAATGAGATGCTGACCTCCCACATCCGCGAATATTTCAGTGGTGAAAACCACGACATCCCTGCGGTTCTTAAATGGGGCGCCCAGAGCAGCGGACTCGCTGGCGCTATCGGCGCGACAATCCTTAACAAGGTCATCAAAACGAATATCGAAGAAATGGCCAGGCAGTTCATCGTCGGCGAACAGACTCGAGATGCTCTCAAGAATATCGGCAAATTGCGGGATCAGGGCTTTGCCTTCGTGGTCGATGTCCTCGGCGAAGCCACCGTCAGCGAACAAGAAGCTGACACCTATGTTGCCACCTACCTTGAGCTGCTGCAGGCCCTGCAGCAGGCACAGGGCGACTGGCGCCCTCTCGGCAATGGCGCTTCCGGCCCTGACTGGGGGCATGCACCGAAAATAAATGTGTCGGTCAAGCCGTCCGCTTTTTACTCGCAAACCAAGCCGCAAAACTTTGAAGGCTCCGTGGCAACCATTACCGCGCGGATTTCACAGGTCTATGAAAGAGTCATCGCACTTGGCGGCTTCCTGTGCATTGATATGGAATCGAGTAAATACAAGGACATCACCCTCGAGGTTTTCCGGCGACTGCGCCTGCGGTACCGAGACTACCCACACCTCGGCGTGGTTTTGCAGGCGTACCTGACGGCTACCGATAAAGATCTTGACGAGCTGCTGGCCTGGGCCCAGGCGCAGAAGCTGCCTATCTCGATCCGCCTGGTCAAGGGTGCGTACTGGGATTACGAAACGGTGCTGGCCCGACAGAACGGCTGGCCCTCCCCGGTTTACACGGTGAAGGCGCAATCCGACGCCGCCTTCGAACGCCATGCGGCTACCATCCTGCAACATCATGCCTTCTGCCACCTTGCCTGCGGCTCGCACAATATCCGTTCGATCGCCGCAACCATGGAAATTGCCCGCCAGTTGGGCGTCCCCGAGGAGCGATACGAATTCCAGGTGCTGTACGGCATGGCCGAACCGGTGCGCAAGGGGCTGCTGGAAGTCGCCGGGCGAATCCGCCTGTACTGCCCGTATGGTGAAATGATCCCGGGGATGGCCTACCTGGTGCGGCGTCTGCTGGAAAATACCGCCAACGAATCGTTTCTGCGCCAGAGCTTTGCCGAGGAAACGGAGATTGCCCGCCTGCTTGAAGATCCGCAGAGAACCGCTGAACGTCAGGCGAGCGCTCAACCATTAAATGCGAGCGAGCAGCCTCCCCTCCCCGTTTTCTGCAACGAACCTGCCGTCGATTTCACCGTGGCCGCCCAGCGCCAGGCCTTTGCCGACGCCATCGCGCGGGTACGCAGCCGACTGGGACAGACCTATCCGTTGTTCATCGATGGAAAAGAGGTCAAGACGGAAGAACTTTTGCCATCGACCAACCCGGCGGACCCGGCGCAACTGGTGGGCGAGGTCTGCTTGGCCGGGGTTAAAGAACTCGAACAAGCCATCGCCGCGGCCAAGCGGGCCTTTCCCGCCTGGCGCGACACACCGGCCGAACAGCGGGCCGACTATCTGTTCAAGGCGGCCGAAGCAGCACGGGCGCGAGTTTTCGACCTGGCGGCCTGGCAGGTGCTCGAAATCGGCAAGCAGTGGGACCAGGCCTATGCCGACGTCACTGAAGCGATCGATTTTCTCGACTATTATGCCCGCGAAATGATCCGCCTGGGGGGGGCGAAGAAACTGGGGTCGGCGCCTGGCGAGGAGAATCGCTATAGCTACGAGCCACGCGGGGTCGCCGCCGTCATTTCCCCTTGGAACTTCCCCCTGGCAATCAGCTGCGGGATGGCCGCCGCCGCGATAGTTGCCGGCAACAGCGTGGTGTTCAAACCCTCTGGATTGACCCCGGTAATCGGCCATCAACTGGTCGAACTCTTTACCGCGGCCGGTCTGCCGGCCGGCGTCTTCAACTATCTGCCGGGACGAGGCAGCGAGATTGGCGACCCGCTGGTGGAACATGCGGAGGTCAGCCTGATCGCCTTTACCGGTTCAATGGAGGTGGGCCTGCGCATTGTCGAAAAAGCCGCCCGGGTTCAACCGGGGCAGCGGCACGTGAAGCGGGTGATTGCCGAGATGGGAGGCAAGAACGCCATCATCATCGACGACGATGCCGATCTCGATGAAGCGGTGCCGCATGTGCTCTATTCGGCTTTCGGCTTCCAGGGACAGAAATGCTCGGCTTGTTCGCGGGTTATCGTGGTCGATGCGGTTTATGACCATTTTGTTGAACGCCTGGTCGAGGCGGCAAAATCCCTGAAAATCGGACCGGCGGAAGATCCTGCCAACTACATGGGACCGGTCGCCGATGCCGCGGCGCAAGAGAAGATTCTCGAATACATCGAACTGGCCGGCCGCGAAGGGAAAATCCTTTATCGCAGCAGGGTCCCGAATACCGGCTTTTATGTGCCGCTGACCATCGTGGCGAATATACTCCCGGAGCATCGCATTGCCCAGGAAGAGGTTTTCGGGCCGCTGCTGGCAGTCATGCGGGCCGAAGATTTCAACCAGGCTTTGGAGTGGGCCAACGGCACCCGCTTCGCCCTGACCGGCGCACTGTTCAGTCGCAGTCCGGCCCATCTCGAGCAAGCCCGCCGCGAGTTCCGGGTCGGCAACCTCTACCTCAACCGCAACTGCGTCGGCGCTCTGGTTGAGCGTCAGCCCTTCGGCGGCGCCGCCATGTCGGGACTGGGCACCAAGGCCGGCGGCCCCGACTACCTGCTCCATTTCATGGATCCGCGCACGGTGACAGAAAACACCATGCGCCGTGGTTTTGCTCCGGAGGATGCGTAGCCGGAGCTATTAATTGATAAAAGTCACCATTTTCTCGATAGATGTGGTAAAGTTCGTGCCCTGAAAATGCGTTAAATCGATCACTACCGAAATACAGGAATGAATCTGAGATGAAAATCGAGTGGTACCCCGGACACATGACCAAAGCCAGCCGGCTGATCGCCGACGTGATCATGTCGTTCCACGTGGTCATAGAAGTGCTTGACGCCCGCCTCCCCCTCTCCAGCGCCAACCCGGTTCTGAAGAAACTGCGCCAGAACAAACCTTGCATCAAGGTCCTCAACAAGAGCGACCTGGCCGATCCAGACGTCACCAAGGCCTGGATTCGATATTTTGAAAAAGAGAACGGTGTTCGCGCCCTTCCCTTTGACTCCCGCAAGCGTTCCGATGTGGGGCTTATCACCACCCTCGCCAAGCGGCTGGCACCCAGTCGCTGCAAACCTGGTTTTCCGTTGCGGGCCATGGTAATCGGCATTCCCAACGTAGGCAAATCGACCTTGATCAACACCCTGGCCGGCAAGCGGATGGCCCGCATCGGTGACCGGCCGGCGATCACCACCTGCAACCAGCAGATTGACCTGCGTAACGGAATCATGCTTTCCGACACGCCGGGGCTGCTCTGGCCGGTCATGGATGACCAGGATGGCGCCTACCGCCTGGCCTCCAGCGGTGCCATCGGCGACAGCGCGTTGGATTACGTTGAGGTCGCCCGCTTTACTGCCGACTACCTGATGCAGCGCTATCCGAAACTGCTGCTTGACCGCTATAATCTTGCGGAAATCCCCGAGACCTCCATCGCCCTGATCGAAGAAATCGGCCGCCGGCGCGGCTGCCTGGTGGCTGGCGGGGAGATTGACCTGCACCGCTCGGCCGAAGCGTTCATTCGTGAATTTCGGGGTGGCAAAATTGGCCGGATCAGCCTCGAAGAACCTCCGGAAACGACTTGACAAAACTACAGCCAAACGGCTGAATTAACAACTAAAACAATTAGCTCAGGAGCGACAAATGGTCGTTGATATTTACGTAGGGAACATCCCCTTTGAAGCCACCGAAGAAGACGTTCGCAAGCTCTTTGAAGTGGCCGGCAAGGTCCGCTCAATCCATCTGATCACCGATCACATCTCAGGCAAGTTCAAAGGCTGCGGCTTTGTCAAGATGGCCGACGTCAAGGCCAGGGTGGTCATCGACACCCTCGACGGAGCGTTGCTGATCAACCGCCAGATCGAAGTTTCCGAAGCCAGGCCGCAGAAGCCCGGAGACTCCAAGCCGGCCGGGAATCGCGGCAGGAAACCCGGTTCTTCAAGCAATAAGCCACCAAGAAAACCCCGATAGCTAGAAAGCAAAAAGAGCGGTCATTCGACCGCTCTTTTTGCTTCTTGTATTTCAATTGATCAGCCGTGCCGTTCGACCAGAACGATCTCCTCCCCCTCGAACTCGACCACCTGGCCCTCGCGGAGCTTGCAGCGCTTGCGCAGTTCAACCGCACCGTCCACCCGCACCAGCCCTTCGGCAATCAACATCTTGGCCGTGCCGCCGCTGTGGCACAGGCCGGCACATTTAAGCAGGTTGTGCAGTTCAATGAACTCATGTCCCTGCAAATCGAATTCGATCATACCATAATCCGCCCTCATCGGGCCGCGTCGCCGCGCCCGGCAAATCTCTCGACCAGCCACTTGCACATCAACAGCAAGACCGGCGACAGATGCATGAGCAAATCGAAGATATCGATCGGCTGATGCAAGGACCCAGCAACCAGCATGCGGATCTTCTCGACGGCATGGGGCTGTGGGTAAAACGGCGCCAGCCCGAGAAGCAGCGCACCCGGGATCAGGACTGGGTACGGAATTCTGGCCAAAAACGCCTTCATGTACCCTACCCCTTGTGCGGTCCGCGGCGACCGGCTGACGGTTTTTTTCCACCCGGTTTGGAACGGCGCTCGGCAAATTTGTCAAAAGGACGTTTCTTGACCGGCTTATTCTTGGCGGGGGTCAGGGTTTTGCCCTTGTCAACACTCAGCTGCAGCCTTTGGCCGCAGACCCAGACATCCTGCAGCAGGCGCATCGTTTCTTTGGGCAGATCCGCCGGCAGGTCGACCAGGCTGAACGCGTCGTGGAGCTTGATCTGGCCGATATCGTTGCTGCTGAGCTGAGCCTCGTTGCTAATGGCGCCAACGATGTGGCGCGGCTCCACCCCGTGAATGCGGCCGACTTCGATCCGGTAACGGCATAGTCCCGCGGCCCCTCCTGCCGCAGATTTGCGTTCAGCAAAGGCAGGGCGCGCTGCGTTATCCGCTGCCAAAACCACCTCGGCCGGGCCGCCCTCGAGCTGCAGCGGTTTGTCCTTCTGCACCAGGTACGCCAGGGTGGCGGCGATACGCCGGTGACCGACGTCGAATTCATCCTGGTAGCTGTCAATCAGTTCTTCGAAGAATTCCAGGTCCTGGGATTCCATGGCTTCGGCGATCTGCTCCTTGAACAGGCCGATACGGCGATCGGTGATGTCCTTGTGGCTCGGCAGGCTCATCGGCGTAATCGGCTGGCGGGTCGCTTGCTCGATAGCGTAGAGCATGCGCCGTTCACGGGGGGCCACAAAGAGGATTGCCTGCCCTTCCCGCCCGGCCCTCCCCGTTCGCCCGATGCGGTGGATATAGGACTCGGTGTCGTAAGGAATATCGTAGTTGACGACGTGGCTGATCCGCTTCACATCGAGGCCGCGGGCGGCGACATCGGTGGCCACGACGATGTCAAGCGTCCCGTTCTTGAGGCGTTCGATGGTCTTTTCCCGCAGGGCCTGGGTCATGTCGCCATTGAGGGCGGCGCTGGAAAAGCCACGTCCTTCCAGCTTTTCAGCCAGCTCGACGGTGGCGATCTTGGTGCGGACGAAGATGATCATCGCCTCGATCTCTTCTGCTTCGAGAATCCGGGTCAAGGCATCGAGCTTGTGCAGGCCTTTGACCTGCCAGAATCGTTGCGTGATGGTTTCAACGGTGGAAGTCTTGCTCTTGATGCGGATTTCAACGGGATCCTTCAGGTGGCGGCGGGCCACCCGCAGTACCTCGTTGGGCATGGTGGCGGAAAAGAGCGCGGTCTGCCGCTCCGCCGGCGTATGCTCGAGGATCTGCTCGACTTCTTCGATGAACCCCATTTTGAGCATTTCGTCCGCTTCGTCCACGACCACGCTGGTAAGCCGATCCAGCTTCAAGGTGCCGCGCCGCAGGTGATCCTGAATACGGCCGGGGGTGCCGACTATTGCCTGCACGCCCCGTTGCAGCTGGCGCAGCTGCTGACTCATGTTCTGGCCGCCATAAACGGGCAGCACCTGGAAGCCCGGCAGATGACGGGCGTAGGTCTGCATGGCCTCGGCGACCTGCAGAGCCAGTTCACGGGTCGGGGTCAATACCAGGATCTGCGGGCTTTTGAGCGACAGGTCGAGACGGCTCAAGAGCGGCAGCGCAAAGGCGGCCGTCTTGCCGGTGCCGGTCTGGGCCTGACCGAGCAGATCGCGCCCATCCAGCAGCGGCGGGATGCTCTGGGCCTGGATCGGCGAGGGCGTTTCATAACCAAGTTCATTAACCACCTTGTGAAGGGCGGGAAGGATGGCGAGCTGAGCGAAGCTGACAACGGAATCTTCTGACATGAATAACCTGTATGGGTAGTGCTCGGGAGGGCTGCGGAAAGGCGATCGAGCGGGATTGAAAGACGGTAAAATTCACCGGAACAGCGAACTTCACTAAGATGCCGAAGTGTAACCCATAATTGATCAAAGAGCCAACTATTTTGCGGGCGGCCGCGTGATTGATGGCCGCCCGCAAAAGTCGTTGCGATGGCATCAGTGCTTACCCGGCGCAAGGGCTACGCCCCGGCGTTCCCAGTGGATATAGGCCTCAAGGGCGATCATTTCGGCACTGTCTGTGCCCAAATCCGTTCCCTCAAGAGGGTTCCTGATACACCAGTTGATCATATGCCGCAGTTCGACCACCTTGCCGAGCTGTTTCTGAAACTTGGGGTAGGTTTCCGGGTGGGAATTGGCGGCATTCGGATGGCACTGGGCGCAGGCCACGCCATTGGTACCCAGTTCGGCGCTCACCCACAGGGCCCGCCCTTTTTCAACCACCGACAGGTACTCCCCTTCCCAGCGTTTCAGGTCAGACGGGCTGAATTCGTCGGCCCTCGCCAGGGTCGCTGCACACAACAGCAGACCGAGGACGACTACGGACAACTGTATGGTTTTCATAAAATCTCCTCTGATCAGTAATGGGTTTGCGGGGCAATCCTCTGGCTTTCCCCCTGGTAGGCAACATCCTCGGGTCGACCTGTTTCGGGATTGAATTTCACCGTCCGGGTCGAGTTATTGTAGAGGTTGAAGCTCATATCCGCCTTGCCCGAAACCAGGTTGACGAACTGCCAACCAGTGGCATCCCGCTCGAAGAAAGGGTCGGCTCGATTCATCGGCACGGTCAGCTTGGGCAGGTGGCTCTCGGCCTGGGCGTAGCTCTGGGGATAAGGCCAGGGCCATGCCGTAGCCATGACAGAGTTGAAGCTGATGTTGCCGATCTGGTTGTACTGGATCTGGTGAACGTGCCCGTACAGCACGGTCACCTTGTTGAACGGCTTGAGCATGCCCTGCAGTTCTTCGGCGTCCTCGGTCCAGAAATTCCACCCTTTGTAGATCTTCTGCAATGGCGAATGGGACAGGACCACGACCGGGGTGGTCTTTTTCACCTTGTCCAGATCGCCCTTCAACCATTTTCGCTGTTCTTCACCGACCATGAACGGCGAGCCGTTAGGATTATCCAGCCCGGCCATCTCAAGCATGCGTTGTTCGGCGCTAGGCCAGCGATTGTAGGTCCAGTCGTCATAGGTGCGGATGCTGTTGAGGACGATGAAGTGCACTCCCTTGTGGTCAAAGCTGTAGTATTGGGGCCCGAAGAGTTTTTCCCAGTAGGCGCCCATGTCCAGGTAATAGTCGTGCTCCCCCATGACGTAATGGGTTTTATAGCGCAGTGCGGACATGATCTCTGCCCCGTGATCAAGTTCGGGCTTATTGCCGAGCTGGGCCAGGTCTCCTCCGAAAACAACGAAATCGGGCTTGGGGTTGAGCAGGTTCGTTTCGGCCACGGCACGGATCAGGCCGCGATCCCAGTTGCGTACGAATTTGTTGCCCGAGATATGCTGGATATGAGCATCGGAAATGTAGGCAAAGGTGAAATTTTCTGCCGCGTCGGCAAAGGCCAGTTCGACCAGGCTGATCGGCAGGCTGGCCGCTATGGCAAAGGCGCCGGCCCCTTTAAGGAAATCACGACGATTGACGGAAGAGTTCATGGTCTTCTCCTATTTCTGCTCGGCTGCGGCCGTCTGGGCAAATGGGGGACTGGTTAAAGATTCCATGAAAGCGACCAGGTCGTCGATCTGCTGATCGCTCAGGTTGAGGGGGCGGATCCCGCCGCTTAAAAAATCGTTGACCTGGTCATCCTTTTCAGTGACTCCTCCGTTGTTGTAATGAACAACCGTTTCCCTGAGGGTCTTCAGGCTGCCGTCGTGCATATAGGGGGCCGTTACCGCAATGTTGCGCAGGGTGGAGGTCTTGAAGGCGCCGAGATCGTCAAACTGGTCGGTTATGGCAAATCGGCCGAGTTCTGAGGTTTTCTTGTCGGTAAGCACGGCGATGTCGACATCAATCCCTTCAGCCTTGGCCTTGAGAAAGGCGCCCGCCAGCTGCGGAATGTCATCCTGAATCGGGTTGATACCGACGCCGATATTGTGGAAGCGGTTGTCGGTAAACAGAGCCTGGGTCTGCTCGATGACATGGCAGGAAACACAGCGCCCCTGACCAATAAAAACCTCAAAGCCACGTTTCGCCGCAGCACTCACGGCATCGCTGTCGCCACCGAAATACCAGCGGTCAAAGGGAGAGTTGCCGGCAACGATGGTCCGCTCAAAGGCGGCGATTGCCAGGTTAACCTCCCTCAGGGTGACCTGATCGCCGGCTTTGGCGAACACGGCCTTGAAGGCTTCAACGTATTCCGGATCGGTGCGGACGATCTGCAGAATCGGTTCGTGATCCTTGAGACCCATTTCGACCGGGTTGACAAAGGGATGGATAGACTGCTCCTCAAGATCCTGCGAGCGGCCATCCCAGAACAGTTTGTTGAAATAGGCTGAATTGATGATGGTCGGCGCGTTGCGGGTGCCGGTCAGCTTGTGAATCCCCTCGGATACGCTCAAGGGGCTGTCCGTGAAGGCTTTCTGCTTCTCATGGCAGGTGGCGCAGCTCACTTCTCCGGTTGAGCTGAAGCGTTGATCATGAAAGAGCTTGTCGCCTAGCTCGATTTTTTCAGGTGTTGGCGGATTGTCTGTCGGGATGGGCACCTCAGGTAGTCCCAGCAACTCTGATTCCGCCAGGGCCAACCCGGGAGCTGCGATCAGCAACAGCAGCAGAACGGATAAAGCAAATCGTCTCATGGCAAGACCTCCTCTGTGGTTTAAGGCTGTACAGGAAAGCTTACCTTGAGTTAGAGAATTTTAAAGTATCTCGTGCCCTTTCTAATTCAACCCGTTCAAAGAGTAAAGGCGTCAGAACTGACTGTCCTGACGCCTTTACTCCTTTGTGGTTTAGAAAAAAGCTACATCCGTTCCAGGGTTTCAATGCCGAGCAGATTCAGCCCCTGCTTGAGGGTGCGCGCGGTGAGCAGGGAAAGCTTCAGGCGGCTGTTGCGGGTCTCGGCATCTTCGCAGACCAGCACCGGACAGCT
>NZ_JBFHGD010000124.1:0-9723 GCF_041583255.1 Trichloromonas sp.
CTGACTTTTGAGGCAAGCGTGGCGTTAATTCTGGGTGAGAACATCGGCACCACGGTAACGGCCAATCTCGCAGCCATCGGCACCAACCTGGCCGCACGGCGAACCGCCTTTGCCCACTTTCTATTCAACTTTCTTGGCGTCGCCTACATGCTGCTGCTGATGCCGTTTTTTATGAAGTTCGTCAGCGGGATGACCCCCGGGGATGCCGATTTCGTCATCCAGACACAACAACAGGCGCAGACCCTCGGTGGGGCCATTGGCGATAAACCGTTTATTGCCCGCCACATTGCCAACACCCACACGCTCTTCAATATCATCAACACGATTGTTTTTCTGCCCTTGGTCGGTATCCTTGCCAAGTTGACAACCCTGGTGATCCGAGGCAAGGAAGAAGAGATGGAATTCCATCTCAAGTATATTGACAACCGGGTCCTCAACACCCCGCCGATTGCCTTAGGGCAGGCGAAGGCCGAGACCAAACGGATGGGGCAGATTGCTCTTGAAATGCTGGATGAGACGCTTGCCTTCCTGAAAGACGGCAATGAAAAGCGGATCGAAGTCCTGGAGAAGAAGGAAGATGTGGTCGACCTGCTGCAAAAAGAGGTTACAGATTTTTTGGTCGCCCTGTCGCAAAAGTCTATCTCGCAGGACACATCGAAAGAAGTCGCCTCGCTGATGCACATGGTCAATGACCTTGAGCGGGTTGGCGATCACTGTGAAAACCTCTGGCGTCTCGGCCAGAAAAAGGCCAGCCAGAAAATTGTTTTCTCGGAAATAGGCAACGCCGAGCTGGCACAAATTGGTGAAAGCACACGGGATTTTCTCGAATTCGTACTGGCGGGACTGTCGCGTGGCGATGTCACCATCCTTGAAAAATCAAATCACATGGAAGATACCGTCGACATGCTTGAAGAGACCATGCGCAATAATCATATCGCCCGACTCAATACCGGGGAATGCGCCGTCTTGCCTGGTCTTATCTTTATCGACATGCTGCACAATTTCGAGAAAATCGGCGACCACACCTATAACGTGGCCCAAGCGGTTGTCGGAGACAAGTAATTGCTGGCGGCAGTCGATGTCGGCACCAATACGGTTCGACTGCTGCTGGGCGAGGTAACCGGCGGGCGGCTCACGCCCGTTCGTTATGAGCGTTCGATCACCCGCCTTGGCGGCGGGTTTCAAGCTGAAAAGGGTCTTGCTCCAGAATCTATGGAGAGGACCCTTTTGGCGTTACGGGGATTTGTCGAACTGCTAACTAAATTCAACATCAGCAGCGTTCGCGCGGTTGGCACCCAGGCGCTGCGTCAGTCGGTTAACGGCCAGGGATTTGTCGCCAGGGTACAGGCTGAACTCGACCTGCCGCTGCAGATTATCGATGGTGGCGAGGAAGCCCGACTCAGTGCCCGCGGCGTTGCCGAGGGGCTTTTCCCCAAGCCTGAGCGATACCTGGTCTTTGATATCGGCGGCGGCAGCACCGAATTCGTTTATTGTGAAAACAACGAAATCCTTTTTTCCCGCAGTTACCCGCTCGGGGTGGTCAGGCTCGCCGAAAGCTGTCATACGCTTGATGAGGTAAGGATCGAAATCGAGCGACAGCTTGATTGCTTCACCCATGATATGTCCGCATCAGGCGTTTCAATTGATGCCAAGGAATACGTCCTTGTCGGCACAGCGGGGACGGTGACCACGCTGGCAGCGATGGACCTGGAAATGGTCAGCTACGATTGGCGGAAGATCAACAACCACCGGCTCGAACGGCAGAAGGTACATACCCTGATCGAGCTGCTCCTGCCTTTGTCCCCAGCCGAGCGTGAGCAATTGCCCGGCATGGAAAAGGGGCGGGGGGATTTGATCGTGCCGGGTCTTTTCATCGTTTCCGCGATCATGCGCCGCCTGCATCAACCCCGTCTAGCCATCAGCGACTTCGGCCTGCTTGAAGGCGCCCTGCTGTCACTGGCTGATGTGTCCAACTCAAATTGACAATTCCCTTCTGATTGACTATATTCAACCGGCATTTTAATCTCGCTAAAGATGTTGATCGCAGCCAACTCATTGAGACAAAGGGGTTTACAGAGGAGTTTATGAAACAAGCGATTCTCTCAGGCAATGAAGCCTTCGCCCGCGGAGCCTATGAAGCCGGTGTTCGTGTGGCATCGGCCTACCCGGGCACTCCGAGTACCGAAATCCTCGAAAACATCGCGACCTACCCAGAGATCGACTCATCCTGGGCGCCCAATGAAAAGGTCAGCCTTGAAGTCGCCATCGGCGCCAGTTTCGCCGGTGCCCGCGCGATGGTGGCGATGAAGCATGTCGGCCTCAACGTGGCCGCCGACCCGCTGATGACCATGTCCTACATCGGCGTTCGCGGTGGTCTGGTGGTGGTGGTGGCTGACGACCCGGAAATGCATTCGTCCCAGAACGAGCAGGACAGCCGGCATTATGCCCGTCTGGCCAAAGCCCCCATGCTCGAGCCTTCGGATAGTGATGAGGCGCTGGCCTTTACCCGGCTGGCCTTCGAGCTGAGTGAGCAGTTCGACACACCGGTGATGCTGCGCTCCAACACCCGCATCTCCCACGGCAAAACAATCGTCAATCTCGGATCCCGAATCGACAACCTGCCCGAACCGGTCATTGAGCGCAATCCGGGTAAATTCGTCATGCTGCCGGCCAATGCCCGCAAGCGTCACCCGGTAGTGGAGCAGCGCCTGCTCGATCTCAAGGCATGGGGCTGCACCCATGAAATCAACCGGATCGAAGAAGGCGAGGGGGAGGTCGGCGTTATTACCGCCGGGATCTCCTACCAGTACGCCAAGGAAGTGCTCCCCAAGGCGCATATTCTCAAGCTCGGCATGGTTTATCCGCTGCCGGAAGAGCTGATCCGTGAATTCGCGGCGCGATGCAAGACCCTCTACGTCATTGAAGAGCTTGATCCGTTTATCGAAGATCAAATCCGGGCCATGGGAATCAGTGTCAAGGGCAAGGATGTTTTCCCGATCTGCGGCGAGTTTTCACCTGGGCGAGTGGCTGCGGCCCTCGGCATGGCTCAGCCCAAAGGAGTCGAAGTTTCTGCCGAGCCCCTGCCGAACCGTCCGCCGAACATGTGTCCCGGCTGCTCCCACCGGGGGGTATTCTACGCACTGAAGCGTCTCGGCGCCTTTGTCACCGGTGATATCGGCTGTTACACCCTGGGCGCGCTGCCGCCGCTCTCGGCCATGGATACCTGCGTCTGCATGGGCGCCGGCATCAGCAATGCCACCGGCATGGCCAAGGCTTTGGGCGAGGCGGAACGCAGCAAGGTGGTCGGGGTCATGGGCGATTCGACCTTTCTCCATTCCGGCATCACCAGCCTGATGGACATGGCCTACAACAACACCCCGGCCACGGTGATCATCCTTGATAACCGCATCACCGCCATGACCGGCCGGCAGGACAATCCGGCGTCGGGCCATACGCTGGCCGGAATCGAAGCGATTCCCGTCGATCTCGAAGCGATCTGCCGCGCGATCGGCGTACGTCACGTGCAGGTGGTCGATCCCTATGAGCTGGAAAAGACCCGGCTGCTCATCAAGGCCGAAATGGAGCGTCCGGAAACATCGGTCGTGATTACCCGCCGCTCCTGCATGCTCGACCGGCACGGTCGCGGTGAGCGCAGCGCCCCCCTGTTTGTCAACGATGACAAGTGCACCGGCTGCAAGGCCTGCCTGAAGATCGGTTGTCCCGCGATCGAGTGGCAGGGTGGGACGGGAACCGACAAAGGCAAGGCCAGGATCAACCAGGTTCTTTGCGTCGGCTGTGGCGTATGTAAACAGGTTTGTAAATTCGATGCCTTCGGAGTCGGTCATGAATAACGATGTGAAAAATATCTTTCTCGCCGGGGTCGGCGGGCAGGGAACCCTGCTGGCCAGCGAAGTCCTTTCGGAAACCCTGATGACAGCCGGCTACGACGTCAAGAAAAGCGAAGTGCACGGCATGTCCCAGCGCGGCGGCAGTGTTACATCCCATGTCCGCTACGGCAAGCGGGTCTTCAGCCCGCTGATTCCCGAGGGGATGGCCGACGTGCTGTTCGGTTTCGAGCTGCTGGAAGCCTACCGTTACCTGCCGATGCTGCGTCCCGGCGGTACCGTTGTCGTCAACGACCTGAAAATCATCCCGGCACCGGTCGCCATGGGCGTGGAAACCTATCCGGACAATATCCCGGCGAAAATTACCGCCGCCTGTCCCGGCGCCAAGATTGTCAACGGCATGGAACTGGCCCTGCAGGCCGGCAATGTGCGCACGGTCAACACCGTGCTGCTCGGTGCCCTCTCGCAGCGGATGGACATTGCCGAAGAACTCTGGCTGGCCGCACTGAACAAGATGGTGCCGGAAAAGTTTCTGAACGAGAACCTCGAAGCGTTCAGGCTCGGTCGCCAGGCCTGATCCGCCAGCTGTTCCCCTGAAGAAAAGGATGGATCATGATCTGGAATGATGAATTCGAAACCTTGCCAAGGGAAGTCATCGAGTCGCTGCAGCTCAAACGCCTGCAGCAGACCCTGCAGCGGGTCTATGCGACCGTGCCTTTTTATCGGCGTCAGCTGGATAAGGTCGGCATGACCCCGGACAAGGTCAGATCCCTCGCTGACCTGCAGCGATTGCCGTTCACCCTCAAGCAGGACATGCGCGACAACTATCCGTACGGCCTGTTTGCCGTGCCGCTGGAGCAGATTGTCCGTATCCATGCCTCCTCCGGCACCACCGGCAAACCGACGGTGGTCGGCTACACCCGCCGCGACATCGATACCTGGGCCGAACTGATGGCCCGTTCGTTCGTCGCCGCCGGCGCCCACAAGGGGGATGTCATCCATAACGCCTATGGCTACGGTCTCTTTACCGGCGGGCTGGGGGCTCACTACGGGGCCGAAAAGCTTGGCGCCTCGGTCATTCCCATGTCGGGGGGCAACACCAAGAAGCAGCTGATGATCATGCAGGATTTCGGCTCGACCGTGTTGACCTGCACCCCGTCGTACAGCCTTTACCTGGCGGAGGTGGCCGCCGAAGAGGGGATCGACTTCAAATCGCTCAAGCTCAAGGTCGGCATCTTCGGCGCCGAACCCTGGAGCGAAGAGATTCGCAAGGAGATTGAAGCAAAGCTCAATCTCAAGGCGATCGATATCTACGGTCTGTCGGAAATTCTCGGTCCCGGCGTCGGAATCGAGTGCATCGAAGCCCAGAAGGGGCTGCATATCTGGGAAGATCATTTCATCCCCGAAATCATCAATCCCGAAACCGGTGAAGTGCTGCCTCACGGCGAACATGGCGAGTTGGTGATTACCACCATCACCAAGGAAGGGATTCCGATGATCCGCTATCGGACCCGCGATATCACCCGGATCATCCCCGAGCCTTGCATCTGCGGTCGCACCCATGTGCGCCTTGAGCGGATGAGCGGCCGCACCGACGACATGCTGATCATCCGCGGCGTTAACGTCTTCCCGTCGCAGATCGAAAGCGTGCTGATCAACATCGAAGGGGTCGAGCCCCATTATCAGCTGATTGTCGACCGGGAGGAGAATCTCGACACCCTGGAAGTCCAGGTCGAGGTGAACGAGCAGACCTTCTCCGACGAGGTTAAGATCCTGCAGAGCCTCTCTTCGCGCATCCGCAAAGAAATCAAGGATATGCTTGGGGTCACCTGCAAGGTAAGGCTGGTCGAGCCGAAGACCATCGCCCGCAGCGAGGGGAAGGCCCAGCGAGTTATCGACAAACGCAAGGAACAGTGACCCGTAGCGCCTATTCAAGGGGGTACCATGAAAGTCGAGCAGATTTCCATTTTTATAGAAAACAAATCCGGCCGACTGGCTGAAGTCACCCGGGTGCTGGGCGAAGCCGGCGTCAATATCCGCGCCCTGTCCCTGGCCGACACCTCCGATTTCGGCATTCTGCGCCTGATCGTCAACAAGACCGACCAGGCCAAATCGGTGCTGAAAGAAAAAGGGTTCACTGTCAACAAGACCGACGTCGTCGCCGTCGAAGTGCCCGACCGTCCGATGGGACTGTTCGGGATTCTGGAGATTCTCGACCAGGGCAAGGTCAATGTCGAGTACATGTACGCCTTTGTTGAGCGCTGTGGCGAAAATGCCGTTATCATCTTCCGGTTCGATAATACCGAAGAAGCGATCCAGGTTCTGACCCAGGGCGGCGTGAATATTCTTCAAGGTGAACGCATCTACAATATGTAGCACATACAGGTATTTATATCAGAATGTCTAGAAATGGCCTTATGGAAAAAGGGGTGGTGCAACAGCGCATCTGGGACGCGGCACACGAATGCATGCCTCGGCACGAACTGGAAAAACTCCAGTTCGCCCGGTTGAAGCAGACCCTGCACCGGGTCTGGGAGAAGGTTCCCTGCTACCAGAATAAATTCCGCGAACTTGGCATTGTTCCCGACGATATCCAGTGCTTGAATGATCTGGCCCGGCTGCCGTTCACCATCAAGGAAGATTTGCGCCTGAACTACCCCTATGGGATGTTCGCCGTGCCTCTGCGTGAGGTGGTTCGCATTCATTCGTCTTCCGGCACCACCGGCAAACCTACCGTGGTCGGCTACTCGCGGCAGGATCTGGACAACTGGTCGGAGCTCGCCGCCCGCTTCATGACCGCCGCCGGCGTGACCGAAGACGACATCGTGCATATCGCCTTCGGTTACGGTCTCTTTACCGGCGCCTTCGGCCTCCATTACGGAGCCGAGCGCATCGGCGCCTCGGTCATACCCATGTCGAGCGGCAACACCGACAAGCAGCTGATGATCATGCAGGACTACCGCTCCAGCGCCCTGGTCTGCACGCCGTCCTATGCCTTGACCATGGCCGAGCGCCTGGAGAAGCTCGGCATTTCCCCAGCGGATCTTTCGCTGCGGGTCGGCCTGTTTGGCGCCGAACCCTGGAGCGAGGAGATGCGCCGCGAGATCGAAACCCGGCTCGGTGTCATCGCCACGGATAATTACGGGCTCTCCGAGGTCATGGGCCCCGGGGTGGCCGGAGAATGTCAGCACCGCTGCGGCATGCATATTTTCGAGGATCACTTCCTGCCTGAAATCATCGATCCGGAAACCGGCGAAGTGCTGCCGCCCGGCTCCATCGGTGAACTGGTCTTGACCAGTCTCACCAAAGAGGCATTTCCGGTCATCCGCTACCGCACCCGTGACATCACCCGGTTGATCTACGACACCTGCGAATGCGGCCGCACCATGGGACGGATGCAGAAGACCATGGGCCGCTCGGACGACATGCTGATCATCAAAGGGGTCAACGTCTTCCCGACCCAGATCGAGGAGGTCCTGTTCCAGGTCGAAGGGTGCGAACCCCATTATCAGCTGGTGATCGACCGGGTCGGCAACATGGATACGCTCGAAGTGCAGGTCGAGGTCTTCGAGAGCATTTTCTTCGACGAGATGAAGAAGCAGCGGGCCTTTGTCGAGCTGCTTGAAAAGCGCCTGTTATCGACCCTGGGGGTCGGCGCCAAGGTCAAGCTGGTCGAGCCGTCGTCGATTACCCGCCATGAAGGAAAGGCCAAGCGCGTCATCGACAAACGTCACCTTTGATGCGGAACCTGTTGATTTCATGAAACAATATAAAATTTAAGCCGATAAAATTTATCCTTGACATTGCGAGGCAAATGGCTGATAATCCGGCCTCGTTGATTGACGGGGCGTAGCGCAGCCTGGTAGCGCACGTGCATGGGGTGCACGGGGTCGGAGGTTCAAATCCTCTCGCCCCGACCAACGAGAAAAAGGGAGTGACTCTGTCACTCCCTTTTTTCGTAACAACGTTTCGCGTACACACACGGCGAGGAAGCATGAAAGAACAGATTCAGTCCCTGCTTGAGCAGGCGGTTGCGAAGATGAAAGGGCAGGGGCTGCTCCCCGCCGACGCCGACCCGGCCATCCAGATTGATCGCACCAAGGATAAGGCGCACGGCGATCTGGCCACCAACCTGGCCATGATCAGCGCCAAGGCGGCGAAAAAAAATCCGCGCCAGCTGGCCGCCGAGCTCATCGAGCAGCTGCCGGCTTCACCGCTTGTGCTCAAGGCTGAAATCGCCGGCCCCGGCTTCATCAATTTCTATCTCAATCCGGATTGGCTTGCCGGGCAGATCGAGATCGCCCTGGGCGACCCGCGCCTTGACGTCATGCTGTCGGCACTGCCGCAAACGGTGGTGGTTGACTACTCATCGCCCAACCTGGCCAAGGAGATGCACGTCGGTCACCTGCGCTCGACCGTGATCGGCGATGCCGTTTCCAGAACCCTGGAATTTCTCGGCCATAAAGTCATCCGGCACAATCACGTCGGCGACTGGGGAACCCAGTTCGGCATGCTGCTGGCCCACATGGAAGAGGTCCGCCGGGCTGGCGGCGAAATCCGCATGCAGCTCTCCGACCTGGAACTCTTTTATCGCGAAGCCAAGGGGCGCTTTGACGCCTCTGCTGAATTCGCCGACCGGGCTCGCCAGCTGGTGGTCGAACTGCAGTCGGGGGATGCCTACTGCAACCAGCTCTGGCGCGAATTTCTTGAAATTTCGTTATCCCATTGCCAGCAGATCTACGATCGCCTCAACGTCGCCCTGACCCGCGACGATGTGGTCGGCGAGAGTTTCTACAACGACGATCTCTCCAGGGTGATCGAGGACCTGACGGCCGCCGGCCTGCTGGTCGAAGACCAGGGGGCCCGCTGCGTCTTCCTCGACGAATTCAAGGGGAAGGACGATGAGCCGCTGCCGATGATCGTGCAGAAAAAGGATGGCGGATTTCTCTATGCCACCACCGATCTGGCGGCAATCCGTTATCGCTTGCGTACCCTGAACGCCGACCGGGTGCTCTATTTCGTCGACCATCGCCAGTCGCTGCATTTTCAACAGCTGTTCGCCGTGGCACGCAAGGCCGGTTTTGCCGGCGCCGCTGTCAGCCTTGAACATATGGCCTTCGGCACCGTCATGGGTGAAGACGGCAAACCCTTCAAGACCCGCTCCGGCGGGGTCGCTAAGCTGACAGACCTGCTTGATGAGGCCGAAGCCCGCGCCTATGCCCTGGTGAAGGATAAGAATCCAGAGATGCCTGATGCCGAACTGCGCAGTATCGGCCGGGTCGTCGGCATTGCTTCAGTCAAGTACGCCGACCTGTCGAAAAACCGCACCAGTGATTATGTTTTCAGCTTCGACCAGATGCTCAGCTTCGAGGGGAACACCGCGCCCTATCTGCTTTATGCCTACACTCGCGTCGCCAGCATATTCCGCCGCGGAGAAATCGACGAAAATCAGTTGCAGGGGAGGGTGAGGCTCGAGGAGGAAATCGAAAAAGACCTGGCCGGCAAACTGGTGCAATTTGCCGAAGTGGTCAACCGGGTGGCCGAAAAGGGCTGGCCGCACCTGCTCTGCGGTTACCTTTACGAACTCTCCGGCATCTTCTCCAGCTTTTATCAAAGCTGTCCGGTGCTGGTCTGCGAAGATGCCGAGACCCGCAACAGCCGCCTGAAGCTTTCCCTGCTCACCGCGCGCACCCTCAGGCAGGGGCTGAATCTGCTCGGTATTGAAACCCTGGAGCGGATGTAACGTTTTGCTAAACCACAAAGGAGTAAAGGCGTCAGGACAGTCAGTTCTGACGCCTTTACTCTATGAACGGGTTGAATTAGAATGGGCACGAGATACTTTAAAATTCTCTAACTCAAGGTAAGCTTTCCTGTACAG
>NZ_JBFHGD010000125.1:0-9696 GCF_041583255.1 Trichloromonas sp.
GCCGAAGAACATCGGCCAGAGGCTGTTTTTGCGCCCCCAGTTGATGGCGTCGTCGAGGTTGGCGAGGATGACGTTGTTGGGGATTTCTTCGCTCATCCGCTCCTCCGGGAGCGCCTTTGGGCGCTCGGGCCCCAGTCGAGGCCGCCCATTTTCCAGAGGTAGACCAGGCCGAGAAAGAGGATGACGATGAAAAAACAGATCTGGGCAAAGCCGGCCCAGCCGAGCAGGTCCCAGGCCACGGCCCAGGAAACAATGAAGATTGCTTCGACGTCGAAGACGATGAAAAAGATGGCGACCAGATAGAACGGGACCGGTTCGACCAGGCGGGCGGCGCCGGAAGGGGCTATGCCCGACTCGTAGGGTTCGCTTTTCAGGGGAGAGCGGGTTTTGTGGCCGAGAAACCAGGCCAGAAAAAGCAGGAGGCCGATCACGAAGAGGGCGATGCCGGCATACAGGCCGAGGGTCAACAGCGCCTCAAAAGAAGGAGGACTCTCTCCGCCAGGCGGCGCTGGCGGCAGGCGGGTTGCGGTGGCGAGTGCGGGCATGCGGCTCATGCTTTCAACGTGGTTTGCCGGATCGCGGGCCGGGCTCACGCATTGGATGAATTGACATAAAAAGACCCCCGACGGAGAGTTCGGGGACCAATTTAATCATTCTATCAGGGAATCATTTGCTGTCTATCCCGGCCGCAGGCGATGGCGGCACGGGCCAGCTCGTCGCAGCGTTCATTTTCGACGTGCCCGGCGTGCCCCCGCACCCAGTGCCATTCGACCTCATGCCTGCGGGTTTGTTCCAGCAGTTGCTCCCAGAGGTCGCGATTGGCAACGTCCTTTTTCTGCGAATTTTTCCAGCCCTTCTTGACCCAGTTGTGGATCCACTCGGTGATCCCTTTTTTGACATATTCGGAGTCGGTGGTCAGACGGACCCGGCAAGGTCGTTTGAGTGCGGCCAGCCCGGCGATGGCGCCGGCCAGTTCCATGCGGTTGTTGGTCGTCTCGGCGGCAAAGCCCGAGAGTTCCTTGACCCTGTCCCCATGCCTGAGAATGGTGCCCCAGCCGCCGGGGCCGGGATTGCCGCTGCAGGCACCGTCAGAAAAAATTTCTACGATCTGTTTTTCGCCAGTCATCTGTTTCCTGTTGGGTTGCTGCCGCAAAAGATTGAAACGGTCGCCAGAATAGCACAGACGACCTGACAAAACAAAACCTTACGGTGGATTGGCCGGAATGTCGGGGGGAGCCTGTCCACCCATTATCTGCCGTCGCTTTCGGCATAACTATTCTTGCAATACCGGCTAGTTTGGATTAACTTGGAACAACTTTGCCCCACTTTCTCCGTTTTGGCCAGCTGAGAGGAAATTCCGGCCCGCCGCTTGCACATATAAAGCCGCTGTCGTGTCATCACATTTCCGAGAGAGAGAATAGAAAATGTCTTTTACCGGCGATCTGGAACACCTGCCCATAGTCGATGTTATTCAGCTGCTCCACTCAACCCGCAAATCCGGCACCCTCTGCGTCAAGGGGGGGCGAGGGGAGAGTCAGCTGGTTTTCAGCGAAGGCTACATCTCTAGCGCCAATCACTCGAATACCAGCGTCCGCATCGGCAAAATCCTGGTTGGAATGCGAGCGATAACTGCCGACCTCTGCGACAAGGCTTTGCTCGAGCAGAAGAATGCGGGTTCTGCGCGCAAACCGCTGGTGGCCATTCTCATCGAGCAAGGGCATCTGAAGAAGGAGGACGCCTACAAGGGGCTCAAGTCTCTGATCGAGATGACCGTGGTCGAAATGCTGCGCTGGACCCGCGGCACCTTCACCCTCGATGTCGAAACCAGGGTCGTTTCCGATGAGTATCGTTATTTTCCGGAAATGCTCCATCAGGAGATCAACCTCGACACCCAGCGGGTGCTGATGGATGCCCTGCGGGTATTCGACGAGCAGAATCGCGACGGTGGTTTTGAAGAGGAGGAATGGGCGGAAGAGGCAGCGGCAGAAAGCCCCGAGGCGGACGTCCCCGAGGCGGATGCTGGAGAGAGCGCCGGTTTTAATCTGTCCGCTGATGACCTGGGGCTCGGCGAGGTTGATCAGCTTGAAAAAAAAGTTCCCGAGGTTTTTTCCGGTATCGAAATCGTAGACCCCGCCGATGTCCACCGGCGGGTGGTCGGCGCGGCGCTGGCCGGGGTTGACGGCGATGTCCGGGAGCGTCTGGTCGATTTTCTGGGCCGATATCCCGCACCGCAGGCCGAGGGGGATTCGGCGCCCCGGTCGGAGAGGGCGACCCGGTCACTGGTTTTCCTCAGCAGGAACGCCCTTGCCAGGCATGTCGTCATGACGTTCTGCAAGCACCTGGAGATTCTGGTGTTCACCACCGACGACGATGGGTCTCTCGACCTGATCCTCGGGCAGTCGCTGAACAAGGGGATGGTCCCGCTGCTGGTCGTCGATGCCCCTGACGAGTCGGCGGCCGGCTGGTCGCAGGACGAACTGATCGCTCTGCGTCAGCAGAAAAGAGAAGCCTATCCCCAGGTGCCTACCCTGCAGCTGGTTACGGAGACCGACGAGGCTTTTATCCTCCAGGCCTACCGGGACGGAGCCAGGGCGGTATTGCCCCGACCCGGCGGGGCGTCTGCCGATGTGCCGGCGCTGATCCGTTTTTTCGAAACCCTGCTGACCTACATCAAGGATTACTTTGATGCCAAGGAGCAGCCTTCTAACGGCGAACTCAAGGACGAACTGCTCAGGCTGCAGGGGCTTCATGACGCCCCGGAGCTCTCCTTCGCGCTGCTGCAGCGGGTGGCGGCTTCCTTCGAGCGGGCCCTGACCTTTATCGTTCGGCCCGGCGAACTGCTCGCCGAGCGGGGGGTCGGGATCGGCCAGGATAAACTGCAGGGCCCGTCGCAACCCCTGAAGTTCAAGATTCCGCTCGATACACCTTCACTGTTTCACCAGGTTATGACAGAAGGCCAGTTGTATTACGGGCGTTGTGACGATCAGGTGGTTGCCAGCCAGCTGTTTTCCCGGATCGGCGCCCCCCGGTCCCCATCGGTGCTGCTGCTGCCGATCTGCAGCCGCGGCCGGGCCATTGCCTTGATTTACGGGGATTTCGGGCCGGCTGCGGCCGGGTCGGTGCCGCTCGACTCTCTTGCCATTCTTGCCGGCCAGGCCGGATTGATTCTCGAAAATGCCCTTTGCCGGCGGCAGCTTGAAAAGGCCGCTGCGCAGGGATGATTCACACTGCTTGATTCAATGATCCATTGAACTTGATAAAGGGGTCGACCATGGACATGAAAACCTTGAACCAGATTCTGGAGATCGCTTTTGAAAAACGGGTGTCCGACGTTCATTTTGAAGTGGACAATCCGCCGTTTTTTCGGGCCAGGGGGCAGCTGCTGCGTTCCAAGCTGGCCAAGCTGACCGCCGAGGATACCGAGTTCATAGCCGGCAAGATTATGGAACACAATGGCCGCACCCTGCCGGAAAGCCTCCGGGAATGCGACGCCTCCTACTCGCTGGCCAACGGCGGACGGTTCCGGGTCAGCATCTTCCGCCAGCGCGGTTCCTACGGCATCGTCATGCGGGTGATTCCGCCTACCGTCGGCACCTTTCAGGACCTCAAGCTGCCGGCGGTGCTCGAAGAAATCGTCAAGGCCCCCAACGGACTGATCCTGGTCACCGGGCCGACCGGCAACGGCAAGTCGACCACCCTGGCTTCGATGCTGCGCTTCATCAACGAAAAGTACAGTTACAACATCATTACCATTGAAGATCCCGTCGAATTCCTTTTCAGCTCCAACAAGAGCTGCATCATTCAGCGCGAAGTCGGCATCGACACCGAGGATTTCAGCTCGGCCCTCAAGGCGGCCCTGCGCATGGACCCCGATGTCATCATGGTCGGCGAGATGCGCGATCTCGAAACCATCGATTCCTGCATCAAGGCTGCCGAGACCGGGCACCTGGTCTTTTCGACCCTGCACACCCAGAATGCCGCCTCCACGATCAACCGTCTGGTCGGCCATTTCCCGCCCGACTCCCAGGAAATCGTCCGTCAGCGACTCGCCGACATCCTCGTCGCTACCATCTCGCTGCGACTGATCAAGGACAAGACCGGAGAAAACATCGTTCCGGTCATCGAGGTTATGCGTTCGACCACCACCATCCAGGCCTGTATTCGGGAAGGGCGCCTCGACGAGATCGAGCAGAACATCGAGAAAGGGCGGGCCCAGTACAACATGCAGAGCATGGATCAGCACCTGATCGAGCTCTGCAAGAAAGATATCATCACCATCAACGAGGCCAAGCGGGTTTCCCGCTCGATGGACCTGGACCGGAAGCTGACCTTTACCGCTTAGTCGACAGAGGCAGGGTGGGCGCACTCTTGTGGTCCGGATTCTGGCTGTTATATATATCGCCCTGCTGGAATCGATTCAGCGGGGCGATTTGCTATGGGTTTAGTGGCTTTGAACCCAGAGCTTGCGAGTGGTCAGGCGAAAAGATAGAACGTAGAAGCAGCTTGTCGCCGCAGGAATGAACTTTTTGGCTACAGCTTTGCCGCATGCCCTTTCGCCGTGTTTATTCAGGAGTGGTCAAGCAGAAGGAATCCCGTTATGTTCGCTCATCTCAACGCACTCCTTGAGGGGAAATCATCTTTTCAGGTTACAGCCGCCTCTGTGCTGCTGGTATCTGCGCTTGCCGCGATTGATTACGCCACAGGCTATGAGGCGTCTTTTTCCATTTTCTACCTGGTGCCGACTGCGCTTGCCACATGGTATGGAGGGAAGAGGCAAGGGGTGCTCCTCAGCATCGTCAGTGCGACCGTCTGGTTTATTGCGGACAAGACCGCCGGGCATCAATACAGTCTGGCCTTTATCCCGCTCTGGAACGCTTTTGTCCGGTTCCTGTTTTTCATCGTCACGGTGGAATTGCTCGTAACGGTGAAAAGGCAGTTGGAGAAAGAACGGGTCATGGCGAGGATCGACGGACTTACCGGAGCAATGAACGGGCGCGCATTCAGGGAGGCTGCGCAGACAATCCTTAGTATATCGACGCGTTACGAACGGCCGATTGTTATTGGATATATCGATATCGATAATTTCAAGAGCGTGAACGACACCCTTGGGCATAGCGAGGGAGACAGGGTGCTTAGAACTGTTGCCGCCATTCTTTTGAAGGACGTACGTCGTGCCGACCTTTTAGGGCGCATGGGAGGGGATGAATTCGCCTTCCTGCTGCCAGAGACCACATGCTCCGGGGCTATCTCAATGTTCAAGGGGCTGCGGGAAAAACTCTTGGCGGAGGTTGAGGAAGCCGGCTGGCCCATCGGATTCAGTATCGGTGTGGCCGTTTTCCATATTGCGCCGTCAAGCATTGACGAGGCGATCAAATGTGCAGATACGCTGATGTACCGCGTAAAGTATGGCGGAAAGAATAATATGTTGTTTGAAGAGTTCGGCCGCTTGGAGCCGGGCGGGTGATAACCGAATCGGAGAGCTCTGCTGAAGTCGGGCGGGGTAAACCAGTAATAAGCTGCTACGCAAAGAAAAAGCCCTGCCGAATTCGATTTGGCAGGGCTTTTAACTTTTGGCGTCCCCAGGGGGATTCGCCCACTACGTCGCCTGAATCAGGCGGGCTCCTGCGTCGACTCCCCTGCGTTCGCTGACGCGGCCATCCCTGGCCGCTTTCCTGACATCAAGTCAGCGCTCACTACGCTTCGAATCCCCCCGGTGCAACGTAAAAAGCCCCGCCATGTGAATGGCAGGGCTTTTAACTTTTGGCGTCCCCAGGGGGATTCGAACCCCCGTCGCCGCCGTGAAAGGGCGGTGTCCTGGGCCAGGCTAGACGATAGGGACTTAACTTCAAGTCCCCGCAGGAAATGACCCTGCGGTTTCTGTTTTAAAATGGTGAGACGGGGGGGGATCGAACCCACGACCATCTGATTAAAAGTCAGATGCTCTACCGACTGAGCTACCGTCTCACAAAGGGAACCAACTTATAAAAGATTCCTCGGTTATAGTCAACCCCTTTTTTGGTTTTTCGTCACGAAAATTTCGTTTTTTCAGTTGAAAGGGTTTTTGACCTGGATGGTTTCGCTGCGGCGGGGGCCGATGGAAACCAGCACTGCCGGGCACCCGGTGACCTGCTCAAGCTTTTTCAGGTAATCCTGAGCTTTCTCCGGCAGGGTTTCGAAGCTGGTGGCCTTGGAAAGGTCGCAGTTCCAGCCGTCGACTTCTTCGTAGACCGGTTTGCATTCCTTGAGCACTTCGAGGTCCTGGGGGAAATCTTCGAGCATTTCACCGCGGTACGAATAGGCGGTGCAGATCTTGATGGTTTCAAGGTCGTTAAGGACGTCCATCTTGGTGATGGCCAGCCCGGTCATGCCGTTGGTGCGCACCGCTTCACGCAGGGCGACCGCATCGAACCAGCCGCAGCGGCGCGGCCGGCCGGTGGTGGCGCCGAATTCCTGTCCGGCCTGGCGCAGTTTCTCGCCCATCTCGTCATTCAGTTCGGTGGGGAAAGGCCCTTCGCCGACCCGGGTGACATAGGCTTTGGAGATGCCGACCACGGCATCGATGAAGCGCGGGCCGACGCCGGTGCCGGTGCAGGCGCCGCCGGCGATGGTCGACGACGAGGTGACGTAGGGGTAGGTGCCGTGGTCGACGTCGAGCAGGCTGCCCTGGGCGCCCTCGAAGAGGATATTCTGCCCCTCGCTGATGCTCTGGTTGAGCAGCTTGGAGGCGTTGCCGAGGTATTTGCTGAGCAGTTGGCCGTAGGCACTGTATTCTTCGATGATGGCGCTTTCGTCGAGGGTTGGGCAGCCGAGCATCTTTTCAAGGAGGAAGTTCTTTTCGGGGAGCATTTCCTTGACCTTGCGGGCGAAGATTTCCGGGCGGATCAGGTCGATGAAGCGGATGCCGCGACGGCCGACTTTGTCTTCGTAGGTGGGGCCAATGCCGCGGCCGGTGGTGCCGATCTTGCGGGCGCCGGAATTGCTTTCGCGAGCGATGTCGATGGCCTTGTGGTACGGCATGATGATGTGCACGTTGCCGTCGACCACCAGTTGGCTGTCGTTCTTGAGGTAGCCTTTTTTCTTCAGCTTGTCGATTTCTTCAAGAAAGACCTTAGGGTCGAGGACCACGCCGTTGCCGATAATGCAGCGCTTGCCTTCGTGAAGAATTCCGGAGGGGATCAGGTGCAGGACAGTCTTCTCGTTGCCGACCACCAGGGTGTGGCCGGCGTTGTTGCCGCCCTGGTAGCGCACGACATCCTTGGCGTATTCGGTGTAGATGTCGACGACCTTGCCTTTTCCTTCGTCGCCCCATTGGGCGCCTACGATAATTACATTGGCCATGTGTTGATTGTCTCCTGATAGGATTAAAGAGCAAAATCCTCGGCGAAGAGGTTCTGATACGCAAGCTTGCGTTCCGACCCGTCAGTCAGGTCGATGATCAGGACTTCTTCGCGATTTTCTCCGGCGCACAGGATGAAGCGGAAGTTCATCTTGTGGGCGTAGTTGATGGATTCTTGTAAGCCGCGGGCGATGATGTCGCGGGCGGCGGAATAGCCCTTGGCTCGAAGAGCCTGGGCGATTTGCTGGGCGGCCTGCTTGTTGTCTCCGGTTTGAAAGATCAGCACGTCGGTCTGGTGGGCGGCCACCGCATCGAGTTCTTTATCGAGAGCAAACAGCAGGTTGAGCAGGTTGAAGGCGAAGCCGGTCGCCGGGGCCGGATAGCCGTAGCGAGCGGTGAGGTTGTCGTAGCGACCGCCGAGGCAGACCGCCCGCCCGATGCCGGTGAGAAAACCCTGGAAAGTCAGGCCGGTGTGATAGTCGAGGCCGCGCAGTTCGCCGAGGTCAAAAGTGACGTGGTCTTCAACGCCGTAAACGGTGAGGATGTCGAGCACCCGGGCGAGGTTGTCGAGGGCCCGGCGGGAGCGGTCGTTGGAAACGGACTGCTCGGCCTTGGCCAGCACTTCGCGGCCGCCGAACAGGCGCGGCAGGGCGAGGATTTCTTCGCGGGCGCGGTCGTCCAGGGGGGCTTTTTCTAGCAGGGACTTCAGGGTCGAGTTGTCTTTGCGGGCGATGGCGCCCTGCAGTTCGGCCGCCAGCGGCGTCGGCAGGGACAGGTCGGCCATGACGCCGCGGAAGAATTCGACCTGGCCGACGTCGATGGTGAATTCGCTGGCACCGAGGGCCTGCAGGCTTTCGACGGCCATGGCGATCATCTCGGCGTCTGCTTCCGGGCTTTCGAGGCCGATCATTTCGACCCCGGCCTGAAAAATCTCGCGGTCCTTGCCGGCCTGCTGTTCAGTATGGCGCAACACCCGGCCGGTATAGCACAGACGCAGCGGCAGCGGGACGTCTTTCATCCGGGTGGCGACAATGCGGGCCACCTGGGGGGTGATGTCGGGAGTAAAGGCCACCAGCTTGCCGCTCTGGCGGTCGTCAAAGCGGAAGGTCTTTTCGCGCAGCCCCTCGCCGAGTCCGCGTTCGAGCACGTGCAGGTATTCCAGCGAAGGGGGAACGATGGGACGAAAGCCCCATTGGGAAAAAACCGACAGCAGGGTTTTCTGCAGAAAATCGATTTTGGCTGCCTTGGCCGGCAGGAAGTCCTTGACCCCCTTGGGGAGGATGGCTTCAAGGGTGGTGTTGTCGACAGTCATAAGTGGTGCGGTCCTTTTGCGGTCGTTGCAGTTCCGTCTGATGTAGCAAAGGGGCGGCCGGAGAGGTGGCAACCTCAGAGCTGAACCTGAACGGCTGAAAGTATATGTTCGTTGCTGCGCAGCTCATTAAGTAGCGAGTCAGGTATCCGGCTGTCAATGTTGATCAGGGAGATGGCCCTCCCCTGGATTTTGCGCCGCGAGAGGTTCATCATGGCAATGTTGACGCCGGCATTCGCCAGGGCCTGGCCGATGAAGCCGATAACCCCGGGGCGGTCGTCGTTGTGCAGAATCAGGATCTGCCCGTCGGGAATCGCTTCGACGTGATAATCGTCGACCCGGACAATCCGGTAGTCGTCAGCGGAAAATACCGTCCCGCAGACCGAGTGCTCGCCTTCTTCACTGAGTACCGTCAGCCGGATCATGTTGGCGAATCCTTCGGCGGTACTGCTCTTGGCTTCAACCACCCGGATGCCGCGTTCGCGGGCCCGGTGGCTGGCGTTGACGAAGTTGACCATTGAACCGATCATCGGCGTCAGCAGGCCCTTGAGCAGGGCCATGGTCAGGGGGTCGAGGGGGAACCCGGTGACGCTGCCGGAATATTCGATGGTGACTTTCTTGATGCCGCGGGCGTAGCGTTGAGCCTGAAAGGCCCCAAGGCGCTCGGCCAGTTCAACGTAGGGTCGTATGATCGAAAGCATTTCCGCGTTGATCGACGGCACGTTAAGGGCGTTGACGACAATCCCCTTCTGCAGGAAGTCGATAATCTGGTGGGCCGTCTGTACGGTGACGTTGACCTGGGCGTCGCGGGTCGCGGCTCGCAGGTGCGGGGTGCAGATGACCTGGTCAAGCTGCAGCAGCGGGTGGTCCTTGCCCGGCGGCTGGCTGGAGAAAACGTCGAGAGCGGCTCCGGCCACCCGGCCGTCGCGCAGGGCTTGGGCCAGGGCGTCCTCGTCGATCAGGCGGCCGACAGCGCAGTTGATGATGTGGCAGCCGCGCTTGACCTTGCCCAGGGCTTCCTCGCCGATGAGCCCTTCGGTTTCGTTGTTCA